>PMJE01000432.1 GCA_003157315.1 Myxococcales bacterium
GGCCGGCGGCGTCGCCAAGGAATTCAACACCATCGCGGTCGACGACGGCATCGCCATGGGGCACGACGGCATGCTCTACTCCCTGCCCAGCCGCGACCTCATCGCCGACAGCGTGGAGTACATGGTGAACGCCCACTGCGCCGACGCCATGGTGTGCATCACCAACTGCGACAAGATCACGCCGGGCATGATGATGGCGACCATGCGCACCAACATCCCGACCATCTTCGTTTCGGGCGGGCCCATGGAGGCAGGCATCGTGGCCGGTCCACCGGATCGGGACGGCAAGCCGACCGTGCGCAAACTGGACCTCATCGACAGCATGACCGCCGCCAGTGACGACAAGGTCAGCGACGAGGAATTGCTGCGGCTGGAACGCTCGGCCTGCCCGACTTGCGGATCATGCTCGGGCATGTTCACCGCCAACAGCATGAACTGCCTGTGCGAGGCCCTGGGCCTGGCGCTGCCGGGGAACGGCACCTTGCTGGCCACCCACGCGCGACGCTGGGATCTGTTTGAGACCGCGGGCCGCCGCATCGTCGAGATGGCCAAGCAGCACTACCAGCAAGGCAATCGCGACGTGCTCCCGCGCAGCATCGCGACCTCGCAGGCGTTCGAGAACGCCATGACGCTCGACATCGCCATGGGCGGCTCGACCAACACCGTGTTGCACATCCTGGCGGTGGCGCAAGAGGCGGGCGTGAACTTCACCATGGCCGACATCGATCGTCTGTCGCGCAAGGTGCCCAACATCTGCAAGGTTGCGCCCTCATCGCAGCACCACCTCGAGGACGTGCACCGGGCGGGCGGCATCTTCACTATTCTGGGAGAACTGGACCGCGCCGGCCTCATCCACCGCGAGGCCAGGACCGTACACGCGGCGACCATGGGCCAGGCCATCGCCGAGAACGACATCCACCGCAACACGGCCAGTGAGGCGGCCCGCAAACGCACCCTGGCGGCGCCGGGCGGCGTGCCGACGCAGATCGCATTCTCGCAGGAAAAGTACTTCGCAGCGCCGGACACCGACGTGGAAAAGGGCTGCATCCGCGACGTGGCCCACGCCTACAGCAAAGACGGCGGGTTGGCCGTTCTGTACGGCAACCTGGCCAAGGACGGCTGCATCGTGAAGACCGCGGGCGTGGACCAATCCATCCTGCGCTTCGAGGGTCCGGCGCGGGTCTTCCATTCGCAAGAGCTCGCGTGCGAGGCAATTCTGGCCAACCGGATCAAGCCTGGCGATGTGGTGGTGATCGTGTATGAGGGCCCCAAGGGCGGGCCGGGCATGCAGGAAATGCTTTACCCGACGTCGTTTCTCAAGGGCAAAGGCCTCGGCAAGCTGTGCGCGCTGTTGACCGACGGTCGCTTCTCGGGCGGAACCTCGGGCCTCAGCATCGGCCATGTCTCGCCCGAGGCGGCCGAGGGTGGCACCATTGGCCTGGTTGAAGAAGGCGACCGCATTCGCATCGATATCCCCAGCCGCCAGATTGATCTAGTGATCGACGAGGCCTGCTTGGCCAAACGGCGGCGAGCCATGGAAGGCAAGGGCGACAAGGCGTTCCAGCCCAGCCGCGATCGGACCGTGTCGCAGTCACTGCAGGCCTACGCGCTCATGACCACCAGCGCGGCCCGCGGGGCAGTTCGCGACATCTCACAGTTGATGCGCAAACGATAGGTAGGGGCGACCTGCGGTCGCCCCCAACGTCGGACGTGATAGGGCGGGCGACCGCAGGTCGCCCCTACGCCAGACGTGGTGCCGGGGCACAAGCGGTAGTTAACAGCAACGAGTCGGGCCGTCGTGCCCGTCATATCGGTGCGCCAGAACCTCGGTCAGCGCCTCGTCCGCTGGCAGGTTGGTGCGTGCCGCTGCGGCTTCGCCTGACAGCTCCTTGGCGAGGGTGCCAAGCAGCACGACCGCCGTACCCAGACGCCACCAGGGCCGCGCCGTCTCGGCCGACACAACCGGAGGCGGCAACCACACTGGCTCGGTTTCTTGCAGGACCGCCGCTTTGCGCCCCGACAGGATGAGAACCCACTCGCGAATCGAAACCACCAAGATGGCGATCACCAGCCCGAGAAATACGCCCGCTGCAACCGCATCGAGGTAGTTGTTGAAGATCAGCGCCTCAGTGGCAATGCGTTTGCCGGCTGGCACCCTGCCCGCTGCCAAGTCAGCCGAGAGTTTTTCCGCCATGGCCACGAACCCGACGCGCGGATTGGAATGGAAGATCTTCTGCAAGGCGGCTGCAAACGTCGCGCTGCCCAGCCAAGCCAGTGGCAAGAGCGTCACCCAGACGTGGCGAGCCTTGCCCATCTTGATGACGATGGTCGTGGCCAGGCACAGCGCCACGCACGCGAGCAACTGATTGGCGATGCCAAACAGCGGCCACAGCGAGTTCACGCCGCCCAAGGGGTCCTTCACCCCGGCATAAAGGAAATAGCCCCACGCCCCGGCGAAGGCCACACTGGCCGTGATGTTGGCCGGATAGGATTTTGTGTCGGCAAACGACTTCCAGAAACGGCCGCCCAGCTCCTGCAGCAAGAAACGGCCGATGCGCGTGGCAACGTCCAGCGTGGTCAGGATGAACAGCGCCTCGAACATGATCGCGAAGTGGTACCAGAGCTTCATCGCGGTGGCGCCGCCGATGAGCTTGCCGAAGATGTGCGCCATGCCGATGGCCAAAGTGGGTGCGCCGCCGGTACGCGCCAGCACAGACTTCTCACCGATGGCGCTGGCTAGTGTCCTGATGTCATTCGCGCTCACCGGAAAATTCCAGGCTGACACCGCGGCCGCCACCGCATCGGGCGTGCTGCCTACCAGCCCGGCAGGAGCGTTCACCGCAAAGTACAGCCCGGGGTCGAGCACACAAGCCGCGATCATGGCCATGATGCCCACGAAGCTCTCCAGGCACATGGCGCCGTACCCGATGCTGCGCACGTAGCGCTCACGGGTGATCATTTTGGGAGTGGTGCCGCTGGCAACCAGGGCGTGAAATCCGCTCACCGAACCGCAGGCGATGGTGATGAAGCAGAAGGGAAACAGGCTGCCCGCCACCACCGGCCGCATGCCGCCAGTGAAGCGCGCCGGATCGGTCAACCAGGGCATCTGGATAGGCGGCAGCACCAGCAAGATGCCTAACGCCAGCAGTACCACCACGCCGATCTTGAGGAAGGTCACCAGGTAGTCGCGCGGCGCGAGTAGCAACCACACCGGCAACACGCTGGCGGAAAGACCGTAGCCGATCAGACAGAGCGCCAAGGTGGTCTTGCCCCAGGTGAAGGCCGGGGCCAGCGCCGCGTGCTGGTTGACCCAGAAGCCGCCAAGAAGCGACGCCAGCAAGAACAGCGCTCCGATCACGGTCATTTCCAGCACCCTGCCCACGCGCAAGAAGCGCACGTACACGCCCATAATCATGGCGAAGGGAATGGTCATGAGCGTGGTCACTACTCCCCATGGACTCTCGGCCAAGGCGTTGGTAACCACCAGAGCCAGGCTCGCCACGATAATGATGAGAATTCCCAGCACGGCCAGCATGGCGATCGTGCCGGCAAAGCCGTTGACCTCGTCGCGCACCATCTCGACCAACGATTTGCCGTTGCGCCGAACCGAGCCGAACAGAATGACGAAGTCCTGCACCGCCCCGCCCAGCAGGACGCCGATGAGAATCCACAAGGTGCCGGGCAAATAGCCGAATTGCGCTGCCAGCACCGGCCCGACCAGCGGCCCCGGCCCACTGATGGAGGCGAAATGATGACCGAAAAGCACGTACTTGTTGGTGCGCACGAAGTCGCGACCGTCGTCATGAACCTCGGCGGGCGTGGCGCGCCGGTCGTCGAGCATCAGCAGCTTGGCCGCTATCCACTTGGAATAGAAACGAATCCCGAGGGCGTAGGTACACAGCGCAGCCACCACCATCCACGCGGCGTTCAGGGGCTCGTGGCGTTTGCTGGCCACCACGGCATAGGCCACTGCTCCCAACAAGGACACCAGCGTCCAAATGACAATTCTCAGAAATCGCTTCATGGCTTTCGGGTGGCGTCAACCGACCACAGCTCTCACGCTAGCACCGCCCGGCCGGGCGTCACAAGCGCGGCAGGGTGTGGACAACCCCACCGCGCATGCGCCATAACTTCGTCTCGTGAGTGAAGACGTCGACGTCGTTGTCCTCGGGGCCGGCATCAGCGGGCTTTGCCTTGCCCATCGATTGGCGCGGGCCGGGCGCGAGGTGCTGGTTCTCGAATCGGCGGCCGAGCCCGGGGGATGCTTCCGCTCCCAGCGACAGCCTGCAGATTTCTGGTTCGAGATGGGAGCGCACACCCTTTACAACTCCTACGGCTCGCTGCTCTCGATCATCGACGAGCTGGGCCTGCTCGACCGCATGCTTGTCCGACGGAAGGCACCCTTTCGCCTGCTGGTCGAGGGCAAACTGCGCAGTATTCCCTCGCAACTGAGCCTGGCTGAGCTATTCGCCTCGGCCTGGCACGTATTCAGTGAGCGCAAGCAGGGCCGCACCGTGGCCGAGTACTACGGCAAGCTGGTGGGCCGGAATAACTGGACGCGCGTCTTCGCGCCCCTGTTCGCTGCAGTCTTCTCGCAACCGGCCGACAACTTTCCTGCCGAGATCCTGTTCAAGAAGCGCCCGCGCCGCAAAGGCGTCCCGCGCAGCTTCACCTTTGCCGGCGGAATCCAGACTCTGACCGACCGGATCGCGGCACAGCCCGGGATAACCTTGCGAACCAATTCCCGGGTACGCGCCCTCGCCCGCAGGGACGGCGGGTTCGTCGTCGAGATCGAAGGCGGAGACCAAGTCGTTGCCCGTCGCCTGGCCCTCGCCCTGCCCGCGCCCGAGGCCGCAAGCTTGCTCGCGCCCCTCGCGCCCGAGATCGGCGCGGCCCTGGCCCGCATTCCGGTCGCGAAGATCGAGTCCGTGGGTGTGGTGGCCGAGGCCAGCCAGGTTGCCCTGCCCCGCCTGGCTGGCCTCGTGCCGCTCAACGATAGCTTCTTCTCGGTAGTCACGCGCGACGTGGTGCCGGACCAGCGCCTGCGCGCCTTCACCTTCCACTTCCGCGCCGGTCTGACGCTCGCGGAACGCATCGCCCGCATCTGCGCCGTCACCAGCCTGGGTCGTGATCAGCTCGCCTGCGTCGCCACTCACGCCACGTCTCTGCCGTCGCCTTCGCTGGGACACGCGGAACTCGCCGGGGAGATCGACCGTCACCTGCCGGGAAGCGGCCTCTATGTGACGGGAAACTACTTCGGTGGCCTGGCCATCGAAGACTGCTCGTTGCGTTCGGCCAAGGAAGCTGCTCGGCTCCTGGCCGAACTGCCGTGAGCTTCCTCAGACTGCCTGGCTGCGCGCGCGACGACCCAGTCGGAAATGTGGAACAAGCTGCTTCACTGCGCGCCGAGTGGTGTGGGGTCCACGCGTGTCGCCGGATGCCGCCTCATTAGAGGCTCACTAGCGCGAGTAGATCACGATCTCCTTGCCCCCATCCGCCCCCTTGCGCAGCACCGCAATCTTGTTTCCGCCGACGGACCACGGGCAGGGATGCTTGTCGGGTAGCGGAATCTCGCCCAACGCACTCACCTTCCCACTTTCCGGTTCGAGGCTGAAGAACGCCTGCGAGTACCGGCCTGCTTCCTCCATGTTTCCCTTCTCCGGGCGGTCAGCCACCAGCGAAAACACAACCCGGTTTCCCACCTGGAACTGGGCGAGCGACAGCACGTCGTATTCCCGATGAGCAAGTTGCAACGGCCGCACCTTCTCGCCCGGCCCCACCAGATCGAAGCCAGCCTGTCCCGCGGCTAGTACGATGACGGCATCAAGCTCGGGCTTCTCAGCTCGCTTGCGGATGTAGTCGAGAAAACTGTCCAGCTTGGGTGGCATCTTCCCCGGGCCGGTCTTGCCGGTCATCACGTCGTACAGGGCAAACTGCGGGGGCTCACGCGCGTCGCTGCGATGGTTGTACGCGCCCGGCTTCTGCACCATTGCTTGCAGGTGACTCTTCGCAAATCCAAGGAAGGTCGCAGTGGCATCACCGTCAATTGTCCCATTCGGGGTCACCACCAGCGATTTCACCGCGATCGTGCTGCCGTCCGGCCGATAGGTTTGGATGGTGTAGCGCTCACCGCCGTTGGGCTGCCGCTTCTGACTGTAGGTTACCAAGGCGTTGGGCGCGTGGGCCAGTTCACAATCATCGAACGCGCCGGTCTGGCGCTTGATTCGCCCGGCGGGGTCGACGATCGCGGCCCGCCGTGAGCCTTCGTTGGCCACCACGAACCAGTATCCCGCCAAGCCCAGGATCTTTTCCGGCGCACCCGAAAACTCCGCCAGGTCGGTCACGTGGGTCTTGCCCCCAGGCGCCCCCACGTGCAGTTGCACCGCTCCCTTGCCGGTAAAGGAGATGTACGCCAGCTTGCTGCCCGCCTGGTCCAGGGCGAAGGCGTCGTGCATGGCAGCTTCCCCGGCCGTGACCCGGCCCACCTCCTTGAGCAGCTTGGGCGCAGCCAGCGCGGAGCCGCCGGTCGCCAACTCTGCACACAAAGCCAGCACCAGCAGCGCCGGTGCGAGCAAGACCGAACCTAGACGTGAACCCATTCGCTTCATGATCGTACCTTCCACTCCACCATGATACCTCCACTCACATNNTCGTGAACCGGCTTATAATCGCCGCGCGGTTAGTTCGAGCAAGGGGCAGCAGCGGCGCCGGTTCCGTGGGGCACCTCGGATGGTCGCAGTACGCATGACCAGGCTCGTTTCATCCAGAGCAAAGCGTGCTCCAGCCCAGCAGGGCGGAGAGAGACACGCGACCCCAGCCCCACATTCGGGGCGCGACTCGGATACCCCAAGACCGGGACGCGGGCAGCGCACGCCTGCGCCAGTCACCGAAGCGCTCAGCCGGGCGCAGAAGCAGGAGCTCGACTGGCTGCGCGGCTCTCTCTTTCAGATTGAAACGGTGATGGATTCCATGGCGGAGGACATCTACTTCAAGGACCGCAACGGCCGCTTCACCCGGGTCAACCGGGCGATGGCCACGCACCTTGGACTTTCTGACCCGGCCCGGGCCATCGGGCGCAACGAAATGGATTTCTTGTGCCGTGACGAGGCCGAGCACCGCTGCCGGGACGACGAGGAGATCGTGCGCCGGGGACGCACTCTGGTCGACGTCGAGGAGAAGTGGCACCTGCCTGGCCGCAGCGAGCGCTGGCTGTCCACAACCAAGATTCCCCTACGCGACTCTTCCGGGGCGATCGTCGGCAGCTTTGGCATCTCGCGCGACATCACCGAGAAGAAGCGCTTCGAGGCCGAGCTGGAGCAGAAAGGGTTCTACGACCCGCTGACCCAGCTTCCCAACCGCGCCATGTTCGACAAGCGGGTGGAGAGGTTGGTCACCCGGACCCGACATTTGGGTGCGTCGAGTCCGCTGTTTGCCGTGGCTTGGCTGGATCTCGATCGCTTCAAATGCATCAACGAGAGTCTTGGGCACGGCGCCGGCGATGAGCTGTTGGTGCGAACCGCCCGACGTATCGAGGCCTGCCTGCGCCCGGGTGACGTGCTGGCCCGAGTGGTGGGCGATCAGTTCACCATTCTGCTCGACGATCTGCACAGCGAGAGCGACGCGGTTCGCGTGGCCGAGCGAGTCCAGAACGCCATGGCGGTGCCCCTGGCGGTGGGGGGTACCGAAGTCTTCACCTCGGTCAGCATCGGTATCGCGCTGTCCAGCTCGGGCTACGCGCGCCACGATGACATGCTTCGCGACGCCT
>PMJE01000452.1 GCA_003157315.1 Myxococcales bacterium
AGCGGCGGAGCAGTCATCGTGTTCATGGTCGGCGTGACCGCGCTCGACCAGACATCGCGCACGTGAATGCGCACCGTCCCAGTTGGACAGGGGTAGCTTTCGCTGGACACGTCCGGCGGCAGGTCCGGCGGCGGCGGCCGGGTATCGGGAGGCGGGGCCGCGGCATCGGGCGTGTTTTGGCCCCCGCTCGGGCTGGTGGTAGCTGTCGTCTTGGCGCCGCCCGATGGCGTGCCGCCCAACGCCACCCCGCCGCCTTCGGCAACCGTGCCGCCCGATGCCACCACGCCGCCAGACGCTGCGACTCCGCCTGTGCCAACACTTCCCCCGGTCCCAAACGGGTTCCGCGCGGGAGGCGCGGAGGTCGTCGTGGCCTGCGTGGCACCGCCTGAGGACACGACGGCAGCGTCGGGTGGCTGGTATGACCACGCATGGCCGAAGGTCGCGTCCGACATAGGATGGGAGTTGCAGCTCCACAGCAACAGAAGCATGCCTGTGCCTAGCAAGAACCAGCGCGTTAGGTTCCAGGTCGCGAGCGCCATCTTGCCCACCCGTCCCGGTGGGAGGCTATTCGAGTATTGAGACATGTTGATCCGCCCTGCAGCCAGAAAGGCAGCAACCAAGCATACCACCTTTGGGATGGAACTACTTGCTCTGCACCGTCATCGGATTCGGGAAGTTGCCTGACAGGAACAGCATGGAATAGACCCCCAGCGATTCCTGGAAGTACTTGTCATTCTCGACCGTTGTTGATACGGCCTCTTCGAGAGCCTCCTGTCGGATATCTGGGGTCGTGGCCCCGCCATCGTTGAACACGCTGACGTAGTTGCACATGGCCGTGTTGACCGTGTACGAGTTGTGACCGTAGGCCGGATCGCAGTTGGTCACGGCGCCATCGGCTTGCAGCCTGTCGCAGATAGACGAGAAGCGGTTAGCGTTGGGCTCGACCGGATTGTTCTGGGAGAAGTTGTTGAAGAACTGCTGCGTGTTGTCAACCTTGGCCTGCATGCGGGTCTTGGGTCCGTAGTGGGACGAGGAGCCGGCGGCATTCTCCGGCAGTGATGCGTTGTCGCCGAACCACGCCGCATCGATGCCTAGCCGCCAGAGCGAACGCATTTCTTCGTAGGTCCCCATGCTCATCGTGGCACAAGGGTTGCTGACGTTACCCCCTGCGGCCATCAGGCCGGGGTTAATCGCGGTCTGGTCGTAGCACCGCTCCACCAGCTCCCACACGGTCTGGGCAGTCTTGTACCAGAAGTCGCGGTGGGTCTGCCCGTTGGCCGCTAGCGTGGTGTTGCCCAGCTTGGCAGCCAAGAAATCACCGAACACTCTGAAATAGCCTGGCGGGAAGTAGTCCATGTAGACGGTGCTGGGGACTCCCTTGACGTAGGAGCACGGTTTGCTGGCACCAGTGGCCTGGTACCCAGAACAATCGGTCTTGTCCCAGGTGTCTCCGTTGGTCGGGTAGTTCCATATCCCGTCGTAGACGGTGTTGATTTCGCATTCCATCTTGACCAGCCAGTCGATGGCGTTTTGCTGGTATTCGGGCCATTGCAAGGCCGCGTACACCAGGCCGATGCCGATGTCCACGTCGCCGTCAAAGGCGCTGTCCTGGTTGCCCCCACATGCGCCACTGTCTGGATCGCACGGCGTATCGAGCGGCCGGCAAGCGATGCTGCCGTCCCACATCCAGCCCATCAGCCCGCCACAGTACTTTTTCGCCGATTGAGACAGGAAATGCCTGGTGAATTGCCACAGGGCATCGAAGGTTGGTTTGTCGCCGATGGCGGCCGAGATGGCTATGCCATAGCCCTGACCCTCGCTGACCGTCTTGGGCGGGTCGGTCTTGATGCGCGCGGTACCCGCGCCGCACACCGTGTCCGTGGTGGTGAGGTAGTTGTCCCGCCAGATCAGGTACCGTTCGTACACAAAGGTATTCAGCAGCTCTTGGACCTTCGCTACCTCGGGATAGATGTAGGCCAACGATCCGCCATTGGGATAGACGTAGTTGGTGCTGGCGTAGGGGAACCAACCTCCGTATCCGAATCCAACGGCGATGGGTGTGGCCGGCGGTTTGGGCGCGCAGGCGCNNCTTGTCCACTGCCCGCCAGGTGGCGCCCGCGACAAAGAACTTGTCAGGGACAGGACAATTGAACCACGGGCGATCAGCCTCGCGGAAGCAGATGACCTTGTTGCTGGTCACTTCCATCTCCATCCACTTGGGCATGAGTGCGGGCTTGGGGAAGAAAGTGAAAGTCTTCTGTCCGGCCCAGATATAGCGGAAGTGTACGGTGTGGAAGCCGGTAGGAACCGGCGGGCTGCAGGGATCGACCGGGCCGGTGGAGCCGCCACAGTGGGCGTATCCTGGGCCGGGATTCTGCGTGTAGAAGTAGTAGGTGAGGGGATCCTGCGACCAGTCCATGCACATGGGAATGGAGGCCGCTGTATTGTCGGGCGCGCCAGCATAGCCGATCCAGTATTCGTCGACGCCTGGGGTGAGCACGGGCAGGGGCAGATTCGGCGTCCACAGACCTATGCTGTCATCGGGGTAGCGGAAGGTGATGTTCACCGGGTTCGCGGCGGTCTTTGTCCAGTCGCTGGTGGGGATTAGCACGAAGTACCAGGGGCAGTTGCCATCCTGGTATTCGAGCAGAGCCTGCATCTCGCAGCCCACTCCCTCGACTTTCAGGCTGCTCGGGTAGGGTGGCGTGTCGTAGCCCAGCTTGACCTTTCCACAGGCCGAGCCCGGGAATCCGGTCAGTTGCGGATCGCCCCAGGGCCAGCGGAAGTGGACTTTGATGAAGCCGGTGGGCACAGATTGATCGGGCTGCCCTTGCGGGCAAGCTTCGGAAGCGATTTGGGTCTTGTCGTTGGTCAGGCGGAAATGCTGGTTGCCGACGGTGGCGTTGGGATAGGCGCTGTAGTCAGCGGCCAGGGTGCTGGAGGGGCCAGTGTAGTCAAGCCAGATGTCCGGGCTGGTGGGTGCCAGTTTCGAGATATCGAAGGCGCCCGAGGGGTTGCCGCTCGGGCAGCCATCAGGACCGACCGGCTTGATCTGGATGGTGGCTATGGTGTTGGGGATACACACCGAATACCAAGAGCAATTCGCCGAGTCCTGGCGCGCGCCGTACTGAACGTAGCTGCCGGTTGGGTTGATGACGACAACCGACAACGGTGGAGCAGACATCGTATTCATGGTCGGGTTGACCGCGCTCGACCAGATGTCTCGTACGTGCATCCGCACCTCACCGGTGGGACAGGAGTAGGTTTCGCCCACATCCGGCGGCAGGTCCGGCGGTGGCGGCCGGGTATCGGGAACGGCGGCATCGCGAGGTGTTTGGCCCCCGGTCGGGCTGGTAGTCGTGGCAATCGCCGTGGTACCGCCAGCGGGCGAGGTCGCGCCGCCTTCGACACCCGTGCCTCCAGACGCCACCGTTCCGCCTGCTCCAACACTGCCTCCGGTCGCAAACGGGTTCCGCGCGGTGGACGAGGCGGTCGTCGTAGCCTGCGTGGTACCGCCTGAGGACACTACGGCAGCGTCGGGTGGCTGGTATGACCACGCATGGCCGAACGTCGCGTCCGACATGGGATGCGAGTTGCAGCTCCACAGCAACAGGAGCATGCCCGTGCTCAGCAAGAACCAGCGCGTCAAGCTCCAGGTAGCGAGCACGATCTGGTGCAGCCCTGCCCCTGACAGGCGGCTATTTGAGGATTGAACCATAGTCATTAGTCATTAACCTGCAGCCGGAAAAGCTGCGTCTAACGATAGCACCCTGTAGTGCTAACAGGAAAGGCGGACCGATTGGGAACTGCTGGTTCAGCGACGACGCTGGGGCTGGCTGTCTTCGCGCGCCAACCTGTGGTTCTGTGGGCAGGGTGGCTCGAGTCTCGTTCGTCGGTGAACCGATGCGCGAGTTGTTGACTGTCTAGCAGTCTCGCGAGTGATTTCCCCCATAGCAACGGCCTAGGCTCTGTCGAAGCGTGACAAGACCGGCTGACGCGACCAGCTGGTTGGCGACCTTGCGGCGGAGGCGGGAAGAGGTAAAAGGCACGCTGTGAGCTGTAGCATAGCTGAGCCAGACAGGGCGATAGCCGCTACTGCGCCCGTACCGTTGGGTGAATGACCTGCGGCGGGCGGACCGCCAGGAGTAGCAATACGTGAAGCCAAAGATCATCTTTCTGACCTTGTTGTTGGCCAGCTTGGCCATGCCGCCCCTGGCGCATGCTGCGACCTATTACTACGGCCCTAGTGGAAGCAGCAGTGCGGCTTGTACGCAAGCCGCGCCCTGCGCCCTCGACTACAACCTGAGCGGCAAGACATTTCAGCCAGGCGACACCATCTATCTTCTCGGCGGAACGTACTCGGGCGGGTACATTCGCAATGGAGCAAGTGGCAATTCGGGGGCGTGGATCACCTTCAAGGCGGTCGACGGCCAGCTGCCAATACTCGACGGCGGAGGTGGGGTCGGCTGTGGAGTGGAACCCAATGCCTCGGTTCAGTACGTGATTTTCGACGGCATCGCCTCGCGCAACTGGCAGTCCAGCGGCTTCTCCAACGGGTGGAATACTCCCTCCAGCCACATTCAGTTCATCAATTGCATTGCGGACGGCAACGGCCTCAACGGTATCGCCTTCTACAAAGCGACGGGTGTGCTGATTCAGCAAAGCATCGTTGCCCACAATGGGAATCAGCAGCCGTCGTGGTCTAGTGGGGTCAACTTGTATACCGCCGGTGGCAGCTACCAAGACAACATCATTCGCAGAAACGTGTCCTTCGAGAACATCGACATATCATCTCACCATTCGGACGGCAGCGGCTTCATCCTGGACCAAAGCAGCACCGGCGCCTTGTTTGAAAACAACATCGGCTTTCGCAACGGCGGGTCGTGCATTCGGCTGAATTGTCCTGGGTCGCACGTGGTGAACAATACTTGCTACCACGATGGTCTGGAGCCGAGCGATGCGCAGGGTCTGCCGGCAAGTCCGGGTGAAATCTACTATTCGAATCCCACGGCGGAAAGCGGAGCGGTGTTTCAGAACAATTTGGCCGCTGCGAGCGGGTACAACAATTCGCAGACTGCATTTGGCGGACAAGTGCCAACCCAAACCACGAATTACGCGGTCAATGCCAATGCGGCGGCGCCATTCTTCGTGGATCCGGCCGGCGCGAATCCAAATTTCCACCTGACCTCGTCTGCGACGGCGAACATTGTGGACAAGGGAACCGCTTCCGGCGCTCCCACACAGGATATCGGGTTTGATGCGAAATGCATCAAGAGCGGCAGCCCAGGCGGAGCGAGCTGGTGGAGCTACACGATTGACTACACCTACATTGCGGGCATCGGCGGGGTGGCGAAGTGTTTCAATCCAGCGACCCGTTCCAGTAGTCCCGACATCGGCGCCTATGAATACAACGGGACGTCGGGGATGGGTGGGGCGCCCGGAACCGGCGGCACGACGAGTACTGGGGGATCTACGGCCACGGGCGGCACCACGGCCAGCGGTGGGACCACGGCTGCTGGTGGCGCGAAAGCCACGGGCGGCGCCCTGGCCAGTGGCGGGACCACTGCCGCTGGGGGCTCGACCGCGATGGGTGGCACGACGAGTGGCACTAGCGGCGGCTCGAAAGCGACGGGCGGCACGTTTACCGGCGGCGGTGGCATTCAAGCTGCGGGTGGTGTGCCGGGAACCGGCGGGAGTGCTGTGGTTGCCTCCGGGGGCTTGGCCGGGGGTAGCAAGGCTGCAGGTGGCATGACCGGCACGGTGCCGAGCACCGGCGGAGCGAGCACCAGCGGCGCGACTGTCGCAGGCGGGTCCAATGCCAGCGGCGGGTTGGGCACGGGCGGTTTGCTGGGAAGCGGCGGTATCGGTGCCAACCCAAGCGGCGGTGTGGCTGTCGCAGCAGGGGGCACGAGCGCGAGCACGGGTGGCTCTACCGGTGGCGTTGCCGGAGGTGCCGCGAACGCTGGCGGCGACATGGGCGGGTCAGGCGCGGCAGGTAGCAGCGGGGCCCGCACTACCGGGGACGTTGACGGTTGCAGTTGCCGCGTGGCGAACGGATCGTCGCACTCGACGCTGGCAGGCTTGGGTTTGCTCGGTTTGATCGTCCTGGGTTTCACCAGGAGGTCATCCGCAAGATCGGCTATACGGGGTGGTGATCGCGCCGCCTTGTCGAATCTGGACAATGCTGGTAGGAATGCGGCCGACCAGACTTGAGTTGGCAGGATCTCTCACGAAGGGGCTAGAAAAATGCGAAAGATAGCAATGACTTGTCCGACGATCACCACATGGATTGGGTGTTTGGCCTTCGCTGCAGTAGCGGCGAGTTGTAGCCAGTCGAGTGGTGGCAACCAAGCCTCTGGCGGAAACCAAGCCTCGGGCGGTTCGTCGAGCTCAGGCGGAACCACATCATCAGGTGGCTCCACCAGCTCAGGAGGAATCACATCATCAGGTGGCTCCACCAGTTCAGGCGGAACCACCANNCGACACCGGCGGGTCTACCAACTCTGGCGGATCTACCGACATGGGTGGGTCCACGGGCTCCGGCGGGTCGACTAATTCCGGCGGGACCACGGCGACCACTGGCGGTACGACAGGCACGGGCGGGGCTACTGCTGGCGGGGCCACGGCTGCGCCCACCTGCACGCCAGGCGTTTCACCCGCCACGCCGCTGATTACGGATTTCTCGGCAACCGGAGCAGCCGGATGGCACCCACTCGTTGGAGGTGGCAAGTGGGGAACGATTGGCGCCCTGTCAGGCAGCATTTTTAGCTACGCACCATCCAACAGCACGATGAACGCAACCGTCGATACGACCAGCGAGAACTTGGTGCTGGCTGGCACCGTAGCAGCAGGCGACTTTGCTAACGGTGGCATGTCGTTCGATGCATGCGTAAACACGACAACCTACACAGGAGTGCAGTTTACGTTGGGCGGAAGCGTCGCAGGTTGTGATCTCTATTTCCAGGTTCAGACCTTCGACGAGAAACCCGCGGGCTCGGGGCAGGTGGGCGGATGCACAACCGGCTGCTACGTATTCCCGGGCACGAAGCTGACGAGCACCTCGGGCGTAGTCTCCGTCCCCTTTGCGAATCTAAGTGGCGGACAGCTAACCACCGAGCCGGCCATCGCGAACGAGGTCGTGGGGCTGCAGTGGCAGTTCCAGTCTCCCGCACCGGTGGGTGACGGGGGCCAACTGGGCTGCGCCGGCATCAATCTGACCATTACCAACGTTTCGTTTGTCAGCAATTGAAACCGATGTCCGATCGCAGCGATGGCGCGGCACGCGTTATCAATGGCGCCGATGATCCGCGTCAGCGAGGGATGTTTGCCTGCTGTGCAAGAGCGATTTCATCGACTATTGTAGGATATGCTGTAGAACAAAGGTGAACCCACGATCGTCTTATATTGGGGGTGGTGCCATGAAGACCAAGCTGACTGCCTCTCTTTGTTTCTTGCTTCTGGGGTTCGGCGTCGCTCGCGCCCAGGACGTGAGTGTCGTCGCGGCTTCGACCAGCCAGGGCTCCGAGCCTGGCGCTGCGCCACAAGCGGTGCAGCCGGCCACGCCGGCGCCTGATCTGCAGCCTCCTGCGCCGCCGCAACAGCCGCCCGCACCGCCGGCTCAGACACAGGGTCAGGCCGCCCAGCCTCAGGCTCAGCAGCCCGCGCCGGGAGTTCAGGCCGCGGCTGGGGGCCAGTGGGTGTACACAGACCAGTATGGCTGGATTTGGATGCCCTATGGAGATCAGTACACGTACGAAGGGACCTATAACGAGGCATCTCCCTATTCCTATGTGTACTACCCCAGTTACGGATGGATGTGGCTGGCATCGCCCTGGATTTGGGGCTGGGGACCCTATCCCTATTTCGGTGTTCGCGGTCCTCTTGGCTTTGGCTGGTATCGAGGCCTCTACCGGGCCGGGTATGGTTGGGGCGGATACCGTGGCGGGTACGCTGGCGGCTATCGTGCCGGCTACGGTGGCTATCGGGGTGCGGGCGGCTATCACGCTGGTTACCGCGGTGGTGCGGTTGGCGGTTATCGTGGGGGCGCTGGCGGTGCCGCTCACGCGGTCAGCGGCTATCGCGGTGGCGCGGTTGGTGGCGGCTATCGCGGGGGCGCTGGTGGTGCCGCGCATGCTGTCAGCGGCTACCGCGGCAGTACCGGGGGCGGATTCCACGGGAGCGTTGGCGGCGGCTCGCGTGGCGGCGGTTTCAGCGGTCATGGTGGTTTTGGTGGTGGTCACGGCGGCGGACATCGCTGACTCTTTTTGCAAAACGCCACACCCGCCGTGTGCTGCCCCACGCTGACGGTTTGGGCTCACAGTGAGCCGGCACCATTGCATCAGGGCGGTTGCTTGCGTGCTCGGTGTCGACAGTCGCCAGTCGCTTCACACAACTTCACGAGACTGCAACAATCCAGCAACACGTACATTGGTGCTATCGGTTTAGATTGAAGCTGGTTCAAGACCAACAGAAAGGTGGCCGATATCCAGGGTGTCCTCTCACGGGGTTGCAACCAGAACGAAGGAGACCCTCATGGATATCAGCAGCATCAACAGCACCAGCGCACTGTCGCAGCTACTTGCAAATCAAACTGCCGCCGTCTCGGGCACCGGCAGCGTAGCCAAGGATTCCAGCGAGATTTCGTCGCTGGCAAGCCTGATGAACCAGCTTCAGCAACTTCAGCAGAGCGATCCGGCCAAGTTCAAGACGGTGATGGCGGATATTGCCAGCACGCTCAAGACAGATGCCCAGAATGCGACGGGTTCCCAGGCATCATTTCTGAATAACTTGGCGGCGAAGTTCGATCGGGCGGCACAAACCGGGCAAATGCCCGATCTCCAGCCCAAAGGGCAATCGGGGGCAGGGGGCCATCACTATCATCATCACCATGTGCAGAGTTACGATTCGCAAACTGCAGACGCGGCCGGCATCTCCTCCGCGAGCTCGGGCAGCGCCTCAAGCCAGACGCCGTTCGACCTGGCCCAGGTGATCCAGAGCGCGCTGCAAAAGGCTAGTGGCTAGCAGTCCCTGAACTGAACAGTTCCAGAATCTCTGGTGCGGAGCTAGGCCTTGCGCCAAGCTTCACCACGTCGGTGCTGATGAACCAACTACCGCACCAGAGGAGGAATTGTGAGCTGCATTCATCGAGCCAATAGCGCGCGAGGCGTTTGCTGGGGCCAGTTGGCGATCTGTCTTGCGGCGGCCTGCGCGACATCGGTCGACGGCCAGCCGCAGTTCAGCGTCACCGGCGCAGCCGACTTCAGCAAAGGTGCGAGCATTTCGCTATTCGGGATCTTCAGAAACGGCCGTCTCAGTCCGGGATCCTGGGCGGAATTTGGCTCAGCGTTCTCCACGCCTTTCAGCCAGCGCGCGTGCGAGGCTGCCTACACCGACGATCTGGTCAACGCCAAACCGGAACTGACGTCCGTGGTCGACGACTACACGAAAGAGAATGGCGTCTCGGATGAGCTGCTCGATCGCTTCGCCCCACTGGCGAAAGCCGACATGATCATGGTCATCGGTATGCTGGGGCAGCCTGCGCGGGTCATGACCGATGCAGGTGCGGAGAAAGCCTCAAAACCCGCAAGGGCACAGTCGTCACCAGGGCAGGGCAGCTATGGCGGATCTGGAATGGGACAAGGTGGCGGGCGAGGGCTGGGGCGTGGCGGTGGAGGCGGTTTTGGTGGCCGAAGACCGCCGCAAGCCTCGCAGGAACGCCGCAAGTCCGAGCGAGGAGTTTGGGAAGTATCTGCGTCGTTCTTTTCTGTCCGTCTTCATCATTCGGTGGGGCAGGTCACGATGACCTATTCAGGACAGGATTCTGAGGGTGCGCTCAAGGCGTTCGTGGACAAGCTGGGAATGGAGATGCCGGGTGTCCGATGCAGCGGCTGGGACTGGAGCGTGGGGATAGACAGCGACTCGCTGCGGAAGATGCTTGAGTAGCGCAGTCAAAGGACGAGATTTGTGGATGTTCCGGCGCGAGCTTGGCTCGTTGACAAACGGGCTGCGTCGGGTAGCTTCCCAGTGGAATTGGCCGGTTGGCCCTCTTTGCCGNNCTTTGCTTGCGGTTCTTGGCGTGGTGTCGGCGTGCAGTTCGGGCAAGTCGAGCGCGGCGGTCGAGCCACGCGTGGCGCGTCCTGTGCCGGTGCTGCCCGCCAGCGTGGTCCGGCGCGACGTGCCGGTGTACCTGGAAGGCATCGGCAGCGTGGTCGCGTACAAGACGGTGACCGTGCGGTCCCAGGTGGACGGCCGGCTGATGCAGGTCCTCTTCCGCGAGGGTCAGACCGTGCGCAAGGGTGAGGTGCTGGCCCAGATCGACCCG
>PMJE01000577.1 GCA_003157315.1 Myxococcales bacterium
ACCTGGCTGTGCCCCTCGCCTTTCTGGATCCGCTCCTGCAGCATGACCAGTGCATCCAGCATCTGCTCGGGCCGCGGCGGGCAGCCGGGAATGTACACGTCCACCGGGATGACCTGGTCAGCGCCCGGCATGGCCGAGTAGTTCTGATAGAAGCCGCCGGTCGACGCGCACACGCCGAACGCGATGACCCACTTGGGCTCGCACATCTGATCGTAGATGCGGCGAAGCACCGGCCCTTGCCGCTCGGTGATGGTCCCCACGATGATGAGCAGGTCGGCCTGGCGCGGGGAAAAGCGCGGGAGCTCGGCCCCGAAGCGCGCGATGTCGTATTTCGGCGCCCAGGTCGCCATGAACTCCATGCCACAGCACGCGGTGACGAAAGGATACTCGAAGAGTGAAAACTTGCGGGCCCAGTTCACCGCCTGAGCAAGTTTCGATGTGTAAACGCTGAAGGGCACTTGCTAGTCCCATCCGATGGCGCGCTTGCGCCACACGTAGGCGAGCGCGACCAGCAACACCGCCATGAAGAGTCCCAGGGCGCCCAAGCCCAGCCACGAGACGCCGGCTGTGCATGCGCCCTTGACCAGCCGTCCCGCGCAAGACAGGGACGCGAAGTTGACCGCCCAGGGGTAGAGGAACGCCACCTCGATGTCGAACACTAGGAAAAGGATCGCGACTGGGTAGAAACGAACCGGCATGCGCACCCGCGGGCTACCCACCGGGTCCGAGCCAGCCTCGTAGGTGATCTGCTTGGCCCGGGTCACGCGCCGCTCGCCCACGAATCGGGCCAGCGCGCTGAAAACAACAGCCATCCCGACCCCGGTCAGGATCGCGAGTGCGGCAGCGATGTAGTCCGACCCCATAGTGCTGTCTCCCGGCCCAGGACCGGCGACGGGCTAATACTGGCCGGCGCGACGAGCTTCGTCAACGGGGGCGGAGGGTCTGTGTCGCCGGATATGCGTAGCGGTTTGACTTGTACCCCGGCGGTTTCTAATCTTCGCCCTGATGCACCCTTCGCTATGTCGCTCTGATATGGTCAGCCTGATTTGCGCGGCCATGGCCCTCGGCGCATGGCCGCCGCTGGTTCGGCCGGCCCTCGCCGCCGAGGAAAAGCCGGCTGACAACAAAGGATCCGGTGAGCTTGACACCTCGCCCCCGCCTGGCGTCGACCTCTCCAAGCTGGACGAGTACGAACGCAAGGTCTTCTTTCGCGTGGTCAACCGCGAGCCATCGACCTGCGGCAAAGGTCACAGCTTGATCTACTCGGTCAAGCACGACCCGGGCTGCAAGCGCTCGGTCTACGCCATCAGGTACGTGGCCAAGCTGGTCGAGTCTGGCTACACAGACTCGGAGGTCGGCGACGAACTACAGAACCGATACCACGAGGTGGTCCACAAGAACATCAACGTTGCGCGGGCGCCCAACAAGGGTCCGGCGGAGGCGCGGGTCACGCTGGTCGAGTTCGTGGACTACGAATGCCCGCACTGCCGCACGGCTCAAGCGCTGGTGCGGCAAGTGCTGGATTCCTACCCGCGGGAGGTGCGGCTGTGCTTCAAGCACTTCCCTTTGAGCGGCCATACCAACTCGCGGCTTGCCGCCGAGGCCGCGATGGCCGCGCACAAGCAGGGCAAGTTCTGGCCCTACAACGACAAGGTGTGGGCCAATGCCGACACTCTCACCCCGGCGGTCCTGGAGAAAATCGCCAAGGAGGTTGGTCTCGACATCGCGCGATGGCGGGACGACATGAACTCAGACGAGATCAAGGCCGCCGTGGCGCAAGACAAATCCGACGGCACCGCGCTGGGAATCAACTCCACGCCGACCATCTACATCAACGGTCGCAAGTACGGTGGCCGCCACGACATCGAAAGCATCTGCGACTGGATCGACGAAGAACTGGGGAAGTAGATCTCTGCATGGCCTACCGAATCCTCGCCGAAACCCCCTTTCTTCGCCTGGTGGACCGCGATGGCTGGAGCTTCGTGGAACGCGCCAACGCGCGCGCGGTGGTGGTCATCGTGCCACTGACCGCAGAGCGACGGCTGTTGTTCGTCGAGCAGCACCGGGTGCCGCTCGGCCGTAACGTGATCGAGTTTCCCGCCGGACTGGTNNTGGTTTCCACCAGCGCCACCTCACCCGGGCTCACCAGCGAGTTGGTCCGATTCGTGCTGGCGTGCGACCTCACCAAGGTAGGCAAGGGCGGCGGCACGCCCAGCGAGAATATCCGCGTGCATGAGGTGGCGCTGCGCGAGGCGCGCGCCTGGCTGACCGAGCGCGAGCGTCAAGGTACGCTGCTGGCCGCAAAAATCTTCGCGGGATTGTACTTCGCGCACGAGGCATGGGGCCCCGGGTAGTTACCTATTTCACACAGAGAACGCAGAGGGCACGGAGGCGGAGGAGAAAGGGGATATCCTTTCCGGTCCAAACCCTTCTTCTCATCCGATCTCTGCGTCCTCAGTGGCCTCTGTGCGAACCAGCTAGCTTTTCTTTCACCGACGGGCGCTGTCCCCGATCAATCACACCCCACGAGCGGAGGACCCGCCCGTGAGGCGACCGCAGGTCGCCCCTACGCGCGACGTGACTCTACTGATAGAGGAAGACGATCTCGATGCGGTTGTTGCGGTTGCGGTCTTTGCCGCCAGAAATCGGCTCGGCACCGCCTTGGCCGGTGGCCATGACCCGTTTGCTGTCCACGCCACGTGACATCAGCGCGGTCTGCACCGACTGCGCCCGGGCAAGGGTCAGCGGCAGAAGCGAACTCGGATTTCCGTGCGGGTCGGCAAAACCCACGATCTGCACTGGGTAGTTCTGGTACTCCTTCTTCTTCATCAAGGTCGCGACCGGGTCGAGCATGGCGTCGCGGCCCGGCGTGATCATGCTTTGCTTCTTGGTGAAGAGCTGCTCGGCCGGGATCATGAGCACGATTCTCTGCAGAGCCCCGCGTGCGTCGCGACGGACCTCCACGCCCGCGATGGTGCTGGCCTCTCTGGTCAGCATGTCGGCGCGCGCCCGGTTGTCGTCCGCCTTGGTCTTCTCAGCATAGATCGGCTGCGCCGCCGCCACAGCCTCCTCGGCCTTCTTGCGGGCGATGTCTGCGCTCATCTGCGCGGCCCGGAAGTTCCCCTGCTGCAACTCCGCCTGGGCACGCGCCAAGGTGTCGGCAGCGGCGGTGTACTCGGCCTTGGCGTAGGTCGACGCCTGCACCGTGTCGGCCGTTTTGAGGGCCAGCTCGGCCGCGCTGATCTTGTCGGCGGTTTCGGACTTGTCAGCCGACAGCTTCCGATCGGCTTCCATCTGGGCCTCTATCGACTTCTGCTCCTCCTTCGCCTGAGCGGTCTGGTTGAGCAGACCGATGGTCTCGTTGACCGCGTCCAAGTCCTTCTGCACGCTTGCCTGCTCGTCAGACAAGTCGTTCAGATCATCATCGGCCTGGCGAATACGCTGCTCGGCCGCGTCCTGGTCGGCCAGCGCGATGGCATGTTTCAGCTTGGCCTGCCCCATGAGCGCCGCATCGATGGACTCGTCCAGATCGCTGCTGCGCCACTTGTCTTGTGCTTGCTTGAGCCGCTCGTCGGAGTCCTTGACCAACCCCGCGGCTTTCTTCGCCCTGGCACTCTTGAGCTTGAGAGCCGCCGCAGCCGAAGGAGTCGCCCGCAGCTTCTCCAGGGCTTCCAGTTCGCTCGGCTTGGGCTTCAAAGCACAACCCTGGGACAGCACAAAAGCTGCTGCTAGCGGCAGAATCGATAGTCCTCTCGTAATCTTGATCATGACGAAACTCTCCATGCGCAGGTTACTCATGCCTTGCCCCCCAGACGAATCTTCTGGACCCTGGCGTTCTCCAACGCCTTCTTGGTGCGGTCGAGAATGGCGCGCTTGTGCGCCACCTCGGCTTCCTTCTGGGCGGCCTTTGCCCCAAGTTTGGCGGCCGCGATCTTCTCGCGAATCATGTCGGCCTGGGCCTTGCAGCGATCCGTGATCACACGGACATCGTCGTATTTCTCCTGGGAACGCAGATTCCAGGCTCGATCCAGCCAGGTCCGCAGATCGTTCAGATCCATTCCTGCAGCCTTCTGATCGTCAAGTCGCTCAAGGTCGTTCACCGTCTGCCGGTTGTCTTCGATGATGCGTTGCAGATCATCGGCCTCCCCGGCCCGTGCAAGCGCCGGAATGGACAGAGTGGCTAACAACAAGAAACAGGTCGCGTATCTATGCATATGTTGCCTCACCGGGTTGAAGAAGGTCCTATGTTCGGAGGTAGAGGCTCGCCTCGTCAACTGCAAAAAGATGTCTTGGCGCGCCTCCCCGCTTGACGACCCACCCGATCGCGAGGCATATGTTCAGTTCCCCGTGGAGGGGATTCCGGTGGACGTAGCTCAATGGTAGAGCATCGGACTGTGGCTCCGACGGCTGGGGGTTCGATACCCCTCGTCCACCCCCGATTTAAATGGGAACCCTGAAAGGGTTC
>PMJE01000182.1 GCA_003157315.1 Myxococcales bacterium
GCGTGGAATCAGGTCAGAAGCGTCGGTCACCGGGGCGCAGTCTACCCGCGTTGCCGCCGGTCGCAAAGCAACCTGTGCAGACGAGAGGCCTAGCTCGCGGGCTGTCACCGTTTGGACCTCTGGGCTTTGGGTCGATCTTCCGATGTCGCAGCCGCGATGGCCGCCCCACGCTCGAGGGTAGAAATCAGCCTTCTGGCTTCCTGTACCAGCTTGTCCGAGCGCGCGCGGTCGAACCCCAGGGCATTGCGCGCATGGGCGAGGGCAGTGTCGCTGGTCACGTCGCAGTTGTGACCGTAGATAACGATGCCCATCCCCAGCTCGCGGGTCAGCTCGTCGGCCAGCGCCACCACGGCGGCCAACGGGTGCACGAATCCATTAATCATGACATCGTGGTGGTGGCCCAGCACGAGCTGCACGTCGGCAGGCAGCTTCCATAGGCCAGCCACCACGGCCGAAGCCTCCTGGTGGCACTGCTGCAATGCGATCCCCAGCAAGGTGGGGTCGAAGCCCGCTGCGGTTTGCTGCTGTTCGCCGAGCACGATGAGTGCGGCCGCCATTCCGATGTCGTGCAGCAGACCACAGAGAAAGGCGTACTCCGAGGCGATGGAGGTGAAGCTTGACACCATACGAGCCAGGTGCGCGCAAGCCGTGCTGTGGCGGCGCACGATTTCCATCGACTCGGCGTAAGCCTGCGAGCGGAAGACTCGCGTGTTCAACGACACCTCCCAGGCGATCTCGGAAAGGTTGCGCAGACCCAGACGAACCACTGCGTCCTGCAGCGAGGTGATGCTACCCGCAGGCGCAAAGGCCGCGGACTGCGCGATCTTGAGCACGCGCCCCGCCAGCATGGGGTCCTTTCTCATCACCTGCACTACTTTGGCTGCGTCCACATCCGGCTGCCCAGTCAGCGCGTGTACTTCGAGAGCTACCGCGGGCAGAAGCGGAGGCGTGTAGCCGGGCGAGGTGAAATGCGCGCGCAGGCGCGCCGCGAACTGTGCTGCCGATTCGACCAGGATTCCGTCGCTGCTGATCGCGTGCTGGCCTCGACCGTAGCCAGGGTTGTTGGTGTGGCTCATCGTCGGTGTTCCTCGGCACTAGCGAAAAAGCATCAGGGCCTCACCGCGCAGCCTGGGCGCCTCGGCCAGCGTGGCGGCGATATCGTCTTCGCAAAGCCCGGCGCGAATTGCATCCGAGCCGTCGGCCATGCGCTTGGTGGTGGCTCCGTCGATCGGCTTGTCACTGCTGACCATGATGTCGATCACATCCGCGACGCGCAGCAGGGCCACCAGGACGGCCACCGAACCTCCTGCCTGGTGAGCGCGTGTCGGTTGGTGATGCCAGGCCACCACCTTGGGCAAAGGGTCGGGCAGGCCCCACCTGGCCAGGACATGCCCGCCCAGCACCGCGTGATCGAAGCCCAGGAATTCGCGTTCACGAAGATGGAGTTCGTCAGTCGTGCGGACGGCGCTCGCCACCAACAGCGCGTAGGTCTGGTGGCGGGTCTGCATGAGCAGGAGCTTGCCGATGTCATGCAGAAGCCCGGCCAAGAAGGCCACCGCCGGAGCGGTTCCGTCGGTTCCGCGGTAGGCCAGTGCGCGCACGATGGCGGCCGTTCCCGCGCAGTGCTCGCGCACGGCCTTGCCCGCACCCTTGACGTCGGCAAAGGCTGTCATGGCCGACATGCCAGCGGCCAGGTCGGTCACCGCGCGCGCGCCCATCCTGATTATGGCATCCTGGATTGAAGCGCAGGGCAGCCGGGTTTGAAACGCAACCGAATTGGCCACGCGAAGGATGCGGGCGGCCAGGGCCGGATCCTCCTCGATAAGATCGCGCACCTGCTCTGTCTTGAAGTCGGGGCGCGAGACACAAGCGATCACCTTCTGCACAACCACCGGGAAGGGCCGCAGTCCCTCCAGTTCGGCCAGCTGAGCGGCGAGGCTCTTCGCCGCCTTGGCATTGGCGATCGCNNCTCAGTTAGCCGCAACCGAACGGACAGCGGCCTCCAATTGGGCCAAGTCGAATGGCTTGTCCAGGTGACGATTGGGCACGCTATCGAGGAATGTGCGGGCCCGTTCGGTAAAAGCGCCGCCAGTCATGAACAACATTCTCTTCGACAGATCGGGTTTGGACTGAACCAGCTCCTCGTAGATGTCCATACCGGTCACCTCCGGCATCATGAGGTCGCACACGATGACGTCGTAGCCGCAGTCGTGGCGCAGAAGTTCCAACGCCTGGCGGCCGTCGTTGACGAAGCTCGCATTCCAGTAGCGGCTGATACAGCGACGCAACGACGTCCCGAGAGCGGTCTCGTCGTCAATCAGCAACACACGCAAACGACGTTCCTCCGGCACACCCACGTCGTGGGGAGAGAGCGGCTTTGCCCCCTCGACTTCGGGGAGACCCACGGCGGGGGGGAGGATGAGGCGCACCGTGGTTCCCGAGCCCACTTGGCTTTCAATGTAGATTTCCCCTTTCAACGCCGTCACGATGCGGTGGACAATGGCCAGGCCAAGACCGGTTCCCTTGCCGGCAGGTTTGGTGGTGAAGAAAGGATCGAAGACGCGTGGCAAGACGTCGTTTGGGATGCCCACGCCGCTATCCTGGATCTGAACAACCGCACGGCCCGCCCGGTCGGTGGTGGTGGAGATTCGGATCTCGTTGTTGGGCACATTGCCTTCCGGTATGGCCTGGGCAGCATTGATGAGCAGGTTGAGGAATACCTGGGCCATGCGCGACTCGTTGGCGTCTACCATTGGCGTCTCGCCGTACTGGCGCACGACCTCGGCGCGGTACTTGATCTCGTTGCGCGCCATGCGCAGTGCGGATTCCATGATGGCACAGATGTCGACCGGCCAGACCCGCTCGCCCCCGCCGCCAGTGGAGAAAGAGCGCAGGTCGCGTACAATGTCCTTCACGCGTTGGGCGCCCTCGCGCGCCTCGTGCAGCGGCCTGTCCAGTGCTTCGAGTTGGGGCACCATCTCGTCTACCTTGTGCGGGCTCCCGCTGGCCAATTGGCCGGAGATTCTCTGTACCTCGCTGGTCACGTACTCTAGATTCATGCTCACGTAGAGCAGCGGGTTGTTGATCTCGTGGGCCACGCCCGCGGCCAGAGTGCCGAGAGATGCCAGCCGATCCGCCAGCATCAAGTGGCCCTGAAGCTGCTTGCGTTCCGTGACGTCACGGCAGAGCAAGACCACGGCGCGTTCACCTTGAAACTCGGTGAGCAAATAGGACACGTCCAAAGTGGTGCGGCTTCCGTCGCGGCACAAGAAATCCACCTCGGCCGACGGCGCCGGCCGTCCGCTGGACAGCATCTCGCGCAGACGTTCAGCCTGAAATTCGCGATCCTTGCCTTCGATCAGGTCGAAGAACTCGTGCGTGGTCAGTTCTTCCGCGCTCTCGCAATGAAGAGCATCCACCGCCGCGCGGTTGGCGTAGACGACGCGGCCGCCAGCGCACACTAGCACTGGCTCGGGCGCCGCCTCGACCAGGCTGACCAATCGCTCGTCGGCCTTGGCCGTTACTGCAGCAAGGCGCGTGGTGTAGGTCCCGGCCCTGCCTTGGTTCGCTACGCGTCTGAGTGCGTAGCCAGCGGCGAATCCCAGCAAGCAGAGCGCTAACACCAGCGCAGCGACTGCAGGTCCTCGCACGATACCGAGCAGGATTGCCGTAGCAAGAAGCCCGGCCATTCCAACAGCTGGAGAAAGATAGCGCGAATTGAGGATCTTCATGGTCTGCATGTCCAGTTTCCTATTCGCGTGGCGTACCATCGCGCGAGGCCGAACGAAGCGAGCGGGGAGGTGGTGGCAAGTGTGGGGACGAAGCGGCTGGGAACCCTTCCAGGGTTCCCAGCTATGTTTTCGCGTGGGGAGCCCGCCGGCTTTGCCGGCGGCGCACCATCGCGGGAGGGTTTGGGAACCCTTCCAGGGTTCCCATCTAGATTGTCGGCTCGCCGCCATCGATTCCTAAATGACGGCGTCAAGATTCCGACGGCCGCTGCATCCATGCAAGTCATTGGCGAAATGAGCCGATAGGGTTCGTACGATGCCCAGCGTTCCCCCTACCGTGGAGATGTGCTCCGGGATGGATGCCCGCAGCCTGACCGGAGCGGCGGGCGCACCCTCGATCATCGGTCAGACCCTTGGCCAATTCCGCGTGACCGGACTGCTGGGCGAGGGCGGCATGGGCCAGGTCTACCGGGCCGAGCATGTGCTGATTGGACGCAGGGCCGCCATCAAGGTGCTTGCCTCGGAGGTCGCCTCGGACAAGGACGTCGTGTCGCGCTTTTTCAACGAGGCCCGCGCGGTCAACGACATCCGCCATCCCAACATCGTCGAGGTTACGGATTTCGGCCATTTCGGCAACCAGCCCTACATCGTGATGGAGCTACTGGAAGGCGAGACCCTGGAAGAACGACTGGTCCGGGCCGGCACGCTTGATCCAGTGGCAGCCGCCCAGATCGTGGCCCAAATCGCCTCTGCCGTGGGCGCGGCTCACGAGCACGGCATGGTCCACCGCGATCTGAAGCCGGCCAACATCTTCTTGTGCCAGCACCCAGACTATCCGGACTTCGTCAAGGTGTTGGACTTTGGCATAGCCAAGCTGACCGCGACTCGCGACCAGGTAGGCGGGCACCGGACCGCGTGTGGCGCCATCATCGGCACACCGGCGTACATGTCGCCTGAACAGTGCCTAGGCGACGCCAACCTGGACCATCGCAGCGACATCTACGCGTTGGGCGTGGTGACGTATCAAATGATGACGGGACAGCGGCCCTTCGAGGCTGCAACGGCAGGCCGTCTCATAATGATGCACGTGCAAGCCACGCCGCCTGCCCCCTGTGCGCTCAACCCCGCGCTGCCCTCAGCCGTGGGCGCCGTGATTATTCGTGCGCTTGAGAAACAACGCGAGCATCGCTTTGCGAGTATGCGTGAGTTTCGTGACGCCCTTTCGGCGGCCGCTGCCGGAGTTCCGGCTGCTCAGGCTACTGTGCAGCCGCCCGCGGAGGCTAGCCCAGGCGGATCGTCGAACATTCGCCCTTCCTCGGCACCGAATTCCATGGGGGCAACCGTGCTCTCCGGCCTGCCCACGGTGCTGGGTGTGACGCCGCCGCCGCTCGCGCAGATGCCAGCCGCATTCCCTGCACCGGCTGCGTCCACGCCCGCGACAGTAGCCAAGCTGCCCACGCCGACCCCGACCGCTGAACGGGTCAACAAGCAGGTTCTCACCGCGCGTCTGGTGGAGATCGTGCGCTCGCGCATTCAGCACGGCGGTCTGTCGTTGCCTCAGCTTTCTGCCCGAATTCTGCGCTGTCTGGATTTGGCCGCAGTACCCGAGTTCTCGTTCGGCGGCATGGCCGCTATCCTGGCCGAAGAACCACGCCTGGCCGCGCGCCTGGTGCAAGTGGCCAACAGCACCGGCCCTGCGCGTCTGGCTGCGCACAACGCCGAACAAGCCATTCGGCGCCTGGGCGCTACCGGGCTGCGCACAGCCCTTCTGGAAATTGCCGCGCGCCCGGTCTTGGAATCACCCGAGCCACGCATTGCTGAGCTTTTCAAGCAGCCCTGGCACCACGCTGTCGCCGTCGCGCTGCTGACCCAGAGGTTGATGCAAGCGCAAGGATGCAGTGACACCGTTGCCACAGAGGCATTTCTTGCCGGGCTTGTCCACGACACCGGCAAGCCGGTGGTGAGCGCGCTCTTGCTCGACGTCGAACGACAGATGGCCAGCACTAAAGGTCGCCGCCTAATNNTCCGATGATGTGATGGTCACATGCATCGATGTCACCTCAGCGCCGGCTGGCGCGCGCGTGGCCTGTGCGTTGCAGCTTCCCGACGCTGCAGTGCAAGCCATCGAACGCGCTGGCGGCGAAGCTCTGCCCGGCTGGTCCCTGAGCAACGCCATCCGGTTGGCCGACGCGCTGGCGTCTCTCGACGGCTTTCACCTGCGGCGCGAGGATATTGGCCGAGCGTCCGCGGTGGTGGACGAGAGCCGACACACGACCGCCATCGAGGAGGCGACCCTCGCGCATGTGGTCGCCGGCCTGCGCGACAGCGTGCTTCGGCATTGGTAGCCGTAGATCAAAGTCAGCTATTTCGCACAGAGAGCACAGAGGTCACAGAGCGCGGAAGAGAAGAAATGGTGGGTGGGCTTTCTGTCCGAACCCCTTCTTCTCTTCCGACCTCTTCCCCGCTCTGTACTCTCTGTGTGGAAGAGCTAGCTACCCCGTGTCTCAGATTGTGGGAGGAAGTAAGTGTCGGTTTGCCGACACCCCGGAACTCGAGAAGTGCTGTCGGAAAGACGACGTCTGATCGCAGCAAGAGCCTTCGTCTCAACCCATTCGGGTTGGATCGGTCGTTGCATCCCT
>PMJE01000254.1:0-599 GCA_003157315.1 Myxococcales bacterium
TCCAGTCCCCCAGCCTAGCAGCACCTTCAATCCCAGCCCGCATCGGCTCCAGGGCCTCGGTCAGCCGGCCCAAGGCGCGCAGGCGGAAGGCGGCTTGGTTCAGCAGCCAGGCTTGGTCGGATTCCGTGAGCGCGGGCGAGACGCGGCTCCACGGGGTCTCGAAAAAGCAGGCGACGGCCCCCAAGTCGGAACCGAACGCGCCAAGTCTTTTCGTGCTGTAGAATTCCTGTCCACGCAGGATCCGGTCGCGGTAAACTTTGGCACGCGCCTCCTGCTGTAACCCCGCCTGGCAGCCGTGGGCCACGGCTTGATACAGCGGTTGGAGATCTTCGAGGGTGGGCTCCCCGCCTTCCTTGGTGGTCGCGCACAGGTGCTCGTAGAGCCGCCGGTGCGCCGCTCGCCACGCCTCGGGCTGCGCTTGCCGTACGCGCTGGCCGAAGTACTCCCGCAACAGCGGGTGCGCGTCGAGGGAAACGAGCGTGCCCGAACCCGTTGCCCGGTGCACGGCGAGCAGCTTCGCCGACTCGAGCGCATCGAGGCTCGAATTCCAATCGTCTTCCGCCAGCCCAACGAGTGGCTCGGTCAGTCCCGCAATGGCC
>PMJE01000254.1:710-907 GCA_003157315.1 Myxococcales bacterium
CCGCCTTCTCGAACTTCACCCGGTTGTGACAGCGGATGTCGCCGTGAAAGGCCTTCTTGAGAAAGCCGCCCATGATTTGCAGGGTGAGGGCGTGGCCGTTGACTTCCTCGACCAGGTGTTCGAACTCCTCCTGGGAGCCAATCACGACCCCGAGCTTGCGCAGCAGGGACACGCCGGCGGCTTTGCTCAGGCGCGCA
>PMJE01000254.1:977-11837 GCA_003157315.1 Myxococcales bacterium
CTTTGTCGAACGCGCCCTGCGCGCCAGCCGCCAGCTCGGGGTCGCCGAAAAAGGTGAGGGCTTCCTTGAGAAACAAGTCAGACGAAGCCGCCAACTGCTCGCGCGTGCCTTGGCTATAGAAGGACCACGCGAACGCGGCCTCGCACCCCGGCCAATCCTGGGACGCGAGCGCCGCGACCCACTTCGCGACCAGCGAGGTCTTCCCTTCGCCACCGAGCGCGACGAAGGTGAGAATGCGGGGCCGCGGGCCTTCGGCACGACGAACCTTGAGCCACGCCTGGTCGAGCGACTGCATTTCGTCATCGCGCCCGACCAGCTCCGACGGCGCGTACCTGATGATGCGGGAGATGTCTACCGGCCGTGCGTGAGGCGCCGATGTATCGAAGGCTAGTGGGGTTCCCTTTTGCCGCGGTTTGGGTTTCGGCGTACACACCGGTCCTGGCTCGACACCCGCCCGCCCTAGCAGGAAATCGAGAAGGGCCTGATAGCTCTCCTCTGAGGTCAGGGTGTAGTGCGTGCGCGAGCGGAGTGGCTCCGGAATCCAATCTTCGACGGCTGCGGACAAGAATGTCGGCACGAATTTCAACGTGCGGCTGCGACTGTCGTAGATCTCCTGCGTGATGAGCGCACCCTCCCAATCCGCGCCTTTGCCTTTCCCCGGTTCGCCATGCCCACGGAACCGTCGGTAGTAGGTCTCCGTGCAAACGACGAGAACAAAAGCGGCAGCGTCCAGTTGATCGAGCATCCAACGCGGCCAGCCCTCGGGCGGCGAGCCACCCACATATTGGTCGAGCAGGGTCGTGATGCCGTCCGCGCGTAGTCGTTCAGACAGGGCGAGCGCCCGTTTGCAGTGTTCATCCGAATCGTGGCTGTAGCTGATGAATACGGTGATCTCGCTCATCGGTGATCCAGTTCAGGTGTTCCGCCGCCGCAGCCTGCTAGCGTACCAGTGTCGCTAGAAAATGGAACAAAGCGGCGTCGGGCGTCGGCATTGGAAGTTCGTGACTGGTTCAGTGCCGGATCCGAGACCGGTTTCCGGCCGCCGGATCCGGTTCCGGCCGCCGGATCCGGACCCGGCCACCGGCCGCCGGCCCCGCCGCCGCCAATCGGGCCGCTCAACCAGCTACGAACTTTCGAGAGGCGGTACTAAGCACTCTTCCCCCGCGCGGTCGCGAGGGCTTGGATGACGTGGTCGTGTAGCGGGCCGTTGGAGGCGACCACACCGCTGCGGTTGTTGAGATCGGCTTTGGCGTAGACGAGAGGGTGGCCGTCCATGTCGCTCATCCGGCCGCCGGCTGCGGTCAGGATCGCCTCGGGTCCGCAGGTGTCCCACAGTTTCGTCTGCCCACCCGGATAGAGGTAGAGGTCGCGCTCCCCTTGGCAGACCAGCGCCACTTTCATGCCCACACTGCCGAGGCTGATTTCGTCGGTCACGCCCAGGGCGCGGCGAAAGGCATCAATCCTGGGCGAGCGGCGCGATTCGGACACCACTATCCGCACCCCGTGGGGCTCGGCCAGCGTGGAGGTTCGCACCGGCACCCGGGCTCCGTCGGACTCATCCCGCCAGGCGGCCTGGCCCACGACACCGCTCCACATGTTTCCGGTGCTCGGCTGCGCCACCGCGCCGAGCACTGGCCGGCCGTCGAGGCAAAGCCCGATCATCACCACGTAGCCGGGCTGTCCGCGGATGAAGTCGCGGGTTCCGTCGATGGGATCGACCATCCACACCCGGTCTTTTGCCAAACGCCCGCCGTCGTCCGGCAATTCCTCCGACAGGATTGCGTCGCCGGCGAATTCCTNNCTGCTCACCCTCGCTATTCCTTCATCCGGTCTCGAACGAATGGCGCATGTCCGTAGAGCATGGCATCCGTCCAGCCACCCGTGGTGGGAACCATGACGTTGGGATTGAAGTAGCAAGTCATGTCGACGCAGCGATCGAATTTCCAGGCGGCCCAGCTAATTCCATTGCTGTTCATCCAATTGTGCCAGAGCTGGGCTTCGTCGAGGCAGAGCTCGGGGTTCGCCGGCGTCCCGCCGTCGGAATCGGTGGCACCCCATTCGGTCACGAACAACGCGGCCCCGAGCGACAGCGCAGCATTGCCTTTGTCGCGCAGCGATTGGGTATGAGTGCAGGAATAGAAGTGCAGCGTGTACAGCAGATTGCTGCCGGAAACCGGGTCAGCTGCGGCCACCTCCACGTCCTGCGACCAGCTGGGCGTCCCGAGAACGATGAGGTTGTCTGGATCCACGGCCCGGATCGCGTTGACGACTGCCTGATGGTACGGCTTTAGCACCGTGGACCAGTCCTGCCAGGTGGGCTCGTTGAACGGCTCGTAGATGACGTTGGGATAGCTTCCCCAGTTTTGCGCCATCTCGGTGAAGAACGCGATGGCTGCTTGCTGGTGGGAATCGGCATTCTCTTCATGCCAGTCGATGATCACGTACACGCCCAGATCGATGGCGTTTTGTACGATCTGATTCACTTGCCCCTTTGCGATCGCAGGGGCGTCCAAGTAGTCGGTCGGGGATCCGGCAGCGACGCCCATGGCGGCGCGGATGAGCGAGGCATTCCAGTTGTCGCGCAGCCACTGCAATCCTTGCTTGTCTTCCGCGAACCTCTGGCTCTCCCAGTTCAGCCACATGCTGCTCGGTCCCTTGAGCTGCGTCGGCTGATTCTGTTGGTCGACCAGTTTGTTGCCCACGACCTTGAGCTGACCATGCTGTGCAACCGGGCTAGCCGCGGGCGCACCTCCGGCAGAGGTGGCGCCTCCCGCACCCGTCATTCCACCGGTGGCGCTGCCGGTGGCTTGGGCGAAGCTGTTGAGGCAAAAGTTGAAAGGCACCGCCACCGTGTTGCTGCCCGGAACCACGATTGCGATCTGGGTAAGGGGCTGTCCGCTGTAGGAGCTTCCGAATCCGTCCCAGCAAGAGGTGTTGAAGCTGTTCCAGGAAATGAAACCGCCGTTGCCTGCGATCGGCGCGCACCACAGGTCGTTGGGATCGGACTCGCCATTCGGCCCCGAAATCTGGACACGAAGTTGAGAGCCCCCGGGGTCGGCGATGTCCACGGTTACGCCGGCGTCGTCCGGCACGACCGTATTTATGGACGTGTCCCCGGTCCGGGCTTGGTTGAGGTTTACACCAACCATCGCGTATTCGCCCCAGTCTGACTCTGCAGCGACGGAGCCCGATATACAGAGGGGGCTGCCGTCAGCAAGCGCAGCGAAATCGCCGGGCGTGATGGTCGAGCGATTGTCGGGCCCGGCGACAGTCCACGCGTAGCCGTGCCAGCTTCCCGATATCACGTAGCCACCGCTTTTCACCATCGACCCGCCGCCGCTGCTGCCGCTTGCGCCGCTCGCGCCACCCTTGCCCGAACTGGCATCGGGCGGAGCGCAGCGGCCACCACAGCCACGCGGGCCATCCCGGGTGCCGGTCGAGGAGTCCTGGGGAGCAACATCTAGCAGGGGGGTAAGGCCGCACGCTAGGGAAAGTAGCGACGCCAGCCCAAGCCACGCCAGAGCAGATCGACGCGACAGGGACGAAGGACTACGAATTCGCATTGGGCAATCCTCCTAGAACGATATCAGATCCGCGACCAGCTAACCAAGCCGGGGCGGTTTCGCCGCGAGGTCGGCCACCAGCTGTCGCCGGCCGATGAGCAGCACCAGGCCGGCCACGGGGAGAAGCAGGCCGGTGAGCAGTACCGGAATGCGTAGCCCGACGGAGTCGGAGATCACACCGATGAGAAAGGGCGACAGGGCATCGCCGAGAAGGTGAATGGTGGTGGTGTGCAGGCCCACCCCGCGTGCACGCAGGTCAGGCGGGAGCACGTTCACCAATGCGGCGTTGAGCGGACCCAGGTTGACAAAGAGCAGAAGCTGCGTGACGAACATGGCCGGCCAGAAATGCGACGGTGCGGACGACAGCACCGCCACCAGGGTGAAGGGGAGCGAGGCGACGAGTGCCCAGCCTGAGAAACTGAAGTGGGCGCCGGGAAAACGGCGGGCCAGGCGGTCGCCTGCTTGACCGCCCACGATGGTACCGAGGAATCCCGCCACCAGCAGCAATGCGCCGAAGATGGTGCCCGCTGCGGCCACGCCCAAGCCGCGCTCGCGCACGAAGTAGGTGGGCATCCACGCGCCCAGGCCGCCCATGGCGAAGGTGAAGATGGTCTGTCCCGCCATGTTGAAGAAGAAGCTGGGCCGCTGGCGAAGGGCCGCGATGGTCTCTCGTAGCGAGGTCGCCGGCCGCGACTCTTCGTCGAAGCGTCCGCGTGGCGGCTCACGCAGAAAGAGCAAGGCGAGGGCCAGCGCCAGGCCGGGCCCGCCAGCGACGAAAAAGGCGGGACGCCAGCCGAAGCGCGCCCCTATCTGACCGCCCAGGACATAGCCGAGCGCGATCCCCACTGGCATGGCCGCGTAGAAGATCGACAGCGCGCGGCCGCGGCGGTCGGGCGGATAGTGGTCGGCCAGCAGCGACGGGGTGACCACGGTGTAGCTGGCCTCGCCGATGCCGACCACGGCACGTGCCAAAGCCAGCCAGGCGAAGCTGGCTGCCAGCCCTGAGGCAAAGGTNNCTTTGAGGGTTCCCATGTCAAAAGCCCGATCGCCCAGCCAGCCCGAAAGGGGACAGGCCACGGCGTACACCAGGATGAACACGGTCTGCAGCGAGCCGGCTTGCGCGTCCGAGAGGTGCAGGCTGACGATGATGAGCGGCAGCACTGGGGCGGTGATGAACCGGTCCAGGTAGTTGAACGCATTTATCCCGGTCAGCACCGCCAGGGTGCTGGCCGGGCGNNCTAGGTCCACCCGCAACCCGCAAGCAGGTGGTGGTCGATTGCGAAAAGATCATCGAAGAAGAGGTCGCCTCGAAGGGCCTGATGGGCATGCCCATCAAGCTTGCATACGGCGCGGTCAAGGCGATCAAGCCGGGGTTCATTCCCGAAGTCATAGACGGTCTGCTCGACGATTTCGCCGATCGTCTGGACCCGTTGTACCAGGCCGCGCTGGCCAAGAATGAGCCGGTGCCGGCCTATTTGAACGCGCGCGCCGGCGAGGCTGCCGAGGCGTTGCTGGGCATTACCGACCAGCGCGCACAGCGGGCGAAAAACCATATGGTGAGGGGCGCCTACGAGAAGCTGCGGCCCATGGCCAAGAAGCACACCGAGGCAGCCATCCCACGCGTGAGCCGCATGGTGGCGAAATACTCCAGCGCCGCTGCTGCTGCCGCACCGCCGGCGAAGTAGAAGGGGTAGGCTGGACTGGAGCTGGAGCCGGCGAGGGCGCGCGCGAAGCGCGCGGGGGGGCAGGGTGGGTTGTCCGTCCCGAAGCCCCCGAAGGGGGGACCGAAACCGGAGGCCGGATGCCGGTTACGGAACCGGGTACGGCCCCGGCCCCGGAACCGGCGGAACCGGCGGAACCGGTTTTCCTTCATCGTCATTCCTGGCAACCTCCNNTGGAACACCGGCAACATCGGTCGCACTTCGCTGGCCGTGGGAGCGACTCTGCACTTGATCGAGCCGCTTGGGTTCACGTTGGAAGATCGCCATCTCAAGCGTGCGGGCCTCGACTACTGGCCCAGGGTGCGGCTGCGGGTGTGGCCTGGCTGGTCGGCCTTCGAGGCCGAGTTGCCGCATCTGGGTGCACCCTTCTTCTTCACCGCATCGGCCGAACGCACGCTGTGGGACATCGAATTTCCGGAAGACGTGGCTGTGGTCTTCGGCCGCGAGAGCGTGGGCCTGCCGCGCGAGATTCTGACCCGCTATGCGGATCGAACCGCCCGCATCCCCATGGTGGATCCGGGACTGCGATCACTCAACATCTCCACCGCTGCGGGTGTCGTGTGCTACGAGGTGATGAGGCAGTGGCGGACACGCGCGTGAGCATGATGGGCATCAAAGGCTTAGGCCAATGACCACCAAGGTACTTCGCCTCGGACGTTTCCAGACCGAGGTCCTACTGGGGGAGAGCGCGACCACGGCCACCTTCCGTGCGCGGCTGGCCGACGCCAAGCCAGGCGCCGACGAGCGCCGATTCGTAGTGACTTTGCTGCGCGGCGAGCGCGGGCGCGCCGATCCCCAGCTCGCGGCCCGTTTCGTCGAGGCGGCGCGCCGGCTGGCCGGGCTTGACCAATCGGGGTTCATGCGCGTGATCGAGCTGTGCGAGGGTCCTGGCCAGATCTACGCGGCATGCGAGTTCAAGGCCGGCGTGGATCTGACACAGTTGCGCAGCCAGGCGGCGCCGCGCGGATTCATGGATCCGCGTCTGGTGGGCCTGCTCGCGCGCAAGATTGCCGAGCGGCTGGCTCCTTTGCACGCGCGTGCGCAGGCCCCACGCGTGCACGGCGGGTTGACTCCGGGCAATGTCTTGGTCTCGCCCGAGGGCGAGGTGTTTCTCCTTGATTGCGGTTTGGCCGAGGCGGTGCGGCCGCGGGGCGACGCTTTCATCAGCCGGTGGTTTTTTGCCGCGCCGGAACAGCTTGAAGGAGCGGCCGGCGTGCCCGCGTCGGACTTGTATTCGATCGGCGCCTTGATCTTCTTTCTTTTCAGCGGCAAGCCGCCCTTTGCAGGGCGGACGGGCGATGCGCTCAGGGAAAAGATTGCGGCGGGCGTGTCTGGGTTGCCGCAGATGCCGCCCTGGCTTCATGCCGTGATGGCCAAGCTGCTGTCGCCAGACGCGGCTTTGCGGCCAAGGTCTGCGGCCGATGTGGCACGCCAGATCTCGGCTGCCATGTTGGCTGCCGAGGCTGGCCCGCTGGCCGCACCGGCGCGCGACCGTGCGACGTCCGGGCACGCTGTGGGCGACTCGCGCGTGCAGGCGTCGCTGACCGTCGCTTCAGATTCCAGCCCAACCGCTTCCCAGATGGTGGGCGCCAGCCTGCCGGTGGCAGCGCCGCCACCGGGTGTGGCGCCGGTGCAAGTGGCGGGTTCGGCGTCCTCGGCCGGCGCCGAACCCATAGTTCCCTTCTCCCTCGACGAAGGCATCAGCGAGGACGAGCGTCCGTGGGCCGCGGCTCGCGCGCTGGCGGCCCAGGAACCGGCGTGGGGACCGGTCGTGCCGTTCTCGCTCGAAACCTCACCATCTGATGATACCGTCGGCGCGGGCGACACGGCGAAATCCGACGTCCAGGAAGGCGAGCGGTCAGGGATTTCGTCCGATGATCCAGACGTCGGCGTGGTGTACGACGATGACGATGACGTGCAGGAGCAGGTCGAGGTTGGGGCAGATGGAAAGCTCAAGCGTCGCCGTCGCCGCCGGCGTTTTCACATCCCGGTCTGGTACCGGAGCGCAATGGCCCGCAAGATGTCACGCCGGGCACTTGTGCCCCTGGTCGCTCTGCTGATTGTCGCGGCGGCTGCGGGGGTCTTCTTCTATCGGGAGTGGGCCGCGACCCGAGCCGAGAGCACGCGACAGAATGCCCTCCGGCAAGCCGAGGCTGCCCGACGCGCGGCCGAGCTGCGCCCGCCCAAGCCGCCTGAGCCTCCGCCCCTGCCGGCGGGCCAGCTGGTGGTGAAAACCACGCCGGAAGGCGCGACGGTCTGGCTCGATGGTGCGCAAAAGGACAAGACCCCAATTACTCTCACCACCACGCCGGGTTCACACCGCTTGGTGGTGACCATGCTGGGCTTTCACATGTTGCGAGACGTGATCGAGACCAGCAAGGGCGCGCTGTGGGAGCGAGAGATGTTCACTGTGCCTCGCCTGGACAGCGGGCGGGTCCCGCTTTACGTGACCTGCGCCAGCGAGGGCGTGTATCCGGTGTTCGTCGATGGCAAGGACTCCGGCGAGCTGTGTCCCGCGAGCGATCTGAGGATCGAGCCGGGCCGCCATTCCATCGGCGTCTTCGTGATCCCACAGAACCGCATCTGGAGTTTCGACCGCCAGGTCCAGCTCAACCGTCCGCATCGGGTTCAGTTCAACTACTGATTCAGTCTCGCGAGGCCGGTGCTACTAACAGCTGATGACAGACGCGCACTGGGGTGAGCTCGCGAAATCAGTCATGGTCGTGCATTCCGGGAGCGAATTGACACAGGCTTCCATTTGGCCCACAGTGGCCTGGCAGGTTGGGGTGCTGGTCGCGCTAGGCGAATCTGCCACGCAGGCGGCCTGATCGGCATATGGGAACGCCACGGAATTGCAGGTCGTACGTGTACCGTAGCCGCCGAACTTCGCCACGGCCCAGTCGCAGAATTGCGCTTTCTCTCCGTCCGTTAGGTCGACCAGTCTCTTCGAAGCCGGAAGTCCAGAGGTACCACTCCCGCCGCCGCATCCGGCAAGGCCCAGCGCGACCAGGGCAGAACCAAGCCAAACCAGGAAAAATCTCCGCATGTGATCCTTCAACCGCACGAGTATGCCAGTCATTGGGCGGCTCATCCCAGTATTCTACCGTGTTCTTCCCGCGGCGCCGCCCGCGGCGTTCGTGGCAGGTGGCTGGGCGTTTTGGGTTGCAGCCGCGTGTGGGCGGGAAGGCCGGTGCACGAAGAACGGGCGCACCGCGATCCAGCTTACCACCGCCGTGGCAGTGACCACCGCGATGGTCTTCCACCACAGGCTGCCGTCGTGCAGACTGGGGTTGGGTAGCAAGGCGGTCGACGAGGGCACCCGCAGACCCGCCAGGCTGCTGGAAATGGTGCGCGCTTCTTCCAGGGCCGCAAGCACGAGTCTCCTGAGATCGTCGGCCGAGGCGGGCCGCCGGGCCACGTCCCGAGCCAGACACTGCATGATGAGGGCTTCGAGATCGTCGGGCAGATCGGAACGATAGTTGCGCAACGGGGTGGCGTCCTCGGTCAGTTTGCGCTGCCACAGGTCTTGCACATTGCTGCCTTCGATGGGGCAGTGTCCGCCGCTCAGCATGAAGTAGAGCAGTCCACCCACCGCGTAGATGTCAGCGCGAAAGTCGACCACGCCGCCACCGCCGATTTGTTCAGGCGCCATGAAGCGGGGCGTGCCCACCGCGGCGTCAGGCACGGTCAGGTTGGGGCCGGCTTCGTCGCGCAGGAACTTGGCGACGCCGAAGTCAAGCACCTTGACCAGATCACTCTGCTCGTCGGACGGCCGCACCAGCATGACGTTGGAGGGCTTGAGATCGCGGTGNNGCGGTGAATGATGCCCGCCCGGTGGGCTGCCTCAAGCGCCCGGCATATTTGAACTGCGACCAGCAGGGTTTGTTCCACCGCCATAGGTCCGTCGCGTTTAACCAGGGCTTCCAGGTCGACGCCATCGACAAACTCCATGACGAAGAAGAAATCGCCCTCTTCCGTCGTGCCACAGTCGGTCACGTCCACCACGTTGGGGTGGCCGATCTGCGACGGTGCCAGGGCTTCGCGCTGAAAGCGGCGGGCCAATTCACTCTTCCGCCGTTCCGCGCGACGAGGGATCTTGATCGCCACGCGCTTGCCAATGCCGGTGTGGTGGCCTTCATACACGCGCCCCATGGCGCCTTCACCGATACGCCGGCGCACGTGGTAGCGGTCGCCCAGAACTTTTCCGATCAGGGGATCGTTCTCCGAGGGCGCGCTGTCGCTCAACTCCAGCGAGGGAACCTGATCGCCCAACCCGGCGGCGCGCTGGATCAGCTCGCGCTGCTCGGCCATCTCGGTCCGCATTTCGGCGTCGAAGAGCTGGGTCAGAAAGGCCACCGCCGCCAGCTTGCCGCCACCGTCGCGCGGCATTTCGGCAAACAGCGCCGCGCTCATCTCCTCGCCGGTGGCGAAGCGATCGGCGGGACTTGGGGCCAGGGCCTTGCCCAGCACTTCATCCAACTTGGTGGACAGGGCATCGTTCAAAGTGGAAGGCGGCGGGACCTTGTGGTTGGGCTGGCGCGACTGGTTGGCTGGGAATAGCTGCCGCCCGGTGAGTAGCTCCCACAGAATGATGCCCGCGGAAAACAGATCGCTGCGATGATCGACGGGCTTGCCCTGGTACTGCTCGGGCGACATGTAGCTGACCTTGCCCCAGTTGGTGCCGGCCGCGGTCTGCGCCACCTTGTCGTTCCACTGGGCCAAGCCGAAGTCGATGAGCTTCACGCCCCCGGTGTAGGTGAGCATGAGATTGGAAGGCGAGATGTCGCGGTGGACGAGGTTCATGCCCTCCAGCCGGTGGGCATAGCCGAGCGCCGCCACCAACTCGCCGATGAGGTAGATAGCCACGCCGGTGGGGAAGCCGGTGTGTTTGATGGCACAGCGGTTCCACGCTTCGGTGAAGGTCTTGCCCTGCACGTATTCCATGGCCAGGTAGCCCTGGCGGTCTTGCACCCCGAAGTCGAAGACGTAGACCAGGTTTTCGTGCGACAGCTTGGTCACCACCTTGGCTTCGTCGAGAAAACGCTGGGTCATCTCCTCGGAGTGGCGCCCGGCCTGGAAGCTGCGCAGGATTTTCAGCGCGCACACCCGCTCCACCCCGGCCTGGCCGGTCAAGGCCATGAACACGCGGCCCATGCCGCCGCGGCCCAGTTCTTTGAGCAGGACGTAGCGCGGCCCGAAGCGCCGGGGAAAGCGCGGCGGTTCCTGCGGTTCGGTGTCGGTGGTGGGAGTCACAGGATCAATTCCGAAATCTACCCGTTCTGTGAGAGCGTGGGTACTGCAGTTCACTCCCGCAACAGTTCGGGTGGCACTAGGCGGCTGGGCGTGCCGGTGACCAGCAACCACAACTGGTGCGCGGCCCGGGTCACTCCGATATGGAACAAGTGGCGGGATTCGTCGTCGGTGCCATAGCTGCTGGCGTTGGTGTCCAGCATCACGACATAGTCGAATTCCAGGCCCTTGACCTGGCGCACGTCGGTGACGTCGATGCCGGGCCGGAAGGTGAATTCTTGGGCGCGCACCCGGCGCAGGGCCGGCACCTCGGCGCGGCGCAGGCC
>PMJE01000384.1:0-4142 GCA_003157315.1 Myxococcales bacterium
CATGATGGTTCGGACCCGCCCCCCGACCGTGGTCGTGCCTCCACTTCCTCCGGCGCCACCGGCTGAGGTAGTGCCGCCCGCGGAGGTAATGCCACCTGCGGAGGTGGCGCCGCCGGTGCTGGCGATCCCGCCGCTGCTGCTTGTGCCGCCCGAGCCCGCGACGCCGCCGGTGCTGGCAAGCCCGCCGTTTCTAGTTGCGCCGCCCGAACCCGCGGCGCCGCCGGTGCCGGCGATCCCGCCGTTTCTGGTAGCGCCGCCGGTGCCGGCAAGCCCGCCGCTGCTGGTTATGCCGCCCGAGCCTACAGCGCCGCCGGTGCTGGCGAGCCCGCCGCCGCTGGTTGTGCCACCCGAGCCTGCAGCGCCGCCAGTGCTGGCGATCCCACCGCCGCCAGTTGTGCCGCCGACACTGCTGGCGTTGCTGCCCCCGCTGCCTCCCGCACCTCCGCTGCTCAGCAAGCCGCCGGAACTCTGCGCGCCACCCGCGCCACCGCCGTTACTGGTGGAGCACGCGGAAGTGACAAGCGTGGCTGAGAGGAGGAACGCGAACAATGGGACGCTCTTGCTGTGCATGAGAACTCCTTGCGATCAGTGAAGGGCGCAAACCGTGAGAAGCAGGTCACCATGATTCATCAAGACTTCGGACTCCTTGCGGGCCAGTGCAGCAGCGATGAAGTCGTTGAAGAACCCGGACGAGAGGATAGCATCCATCATCACAGAGACGAGGGCGACTATCAAGGACTTCAATTGGAGCAAGCAATGATGCAAACGCAGTTCACTCGTACCATCCGACAATGGGCGCTGCTTCTTTCGGGGGCGAGCTTGCTGCTGACCTGTGCTGACCCACGCCCAGCAGTGAACGCCGAAATCCCGCTGCACTCGACGGCGACCCTGGACCTCGGGTCGGTAATCCAGCAGGTGCATTCGGCGTTTCACCGCGAAGGTCCGCAGTTCGTGGCCGCCCGGGACACCTATCGTGTCAACGCAACCCGCGATGGGGCGTTCACGATCACCGGCTATCACTATCCTGCGGGGACGCGCTCCAGCGCGCCGCTGGTTGCGTCGCCGCTGCGGGTTTACACCGCGGCCGTGACCGGGCTCGATGGCGGACTGGCCCCACCGTCGGAAGCGCGGGTGGAAGGTCCGGGCGGGCTTCTCTTCAGACGGAACCAATTTTCTCCTCGCCTGGGCAATCGATCAGGGTTCGGGCGGAAAGATCCTGGCGGCGCGCATGGGACCGACGGGAGCGGTGCTCGACAAGACGGCTGCCACGGTGAGCAGCATCAGCTCGACCTACGCTCAGGTCCAGATGAACCCGGCCATCGCCTTCGACGGGACCAACTTCCTCATCGCTTGGCAGGATCTGCGCGGAAGCACCTGGGACATCTACGCCAACCGAATCTCGCAAGCCGCGGTGGTGCTCGACGGAAATGGCTTTGCGCTCGCCAACGGGCCGAATGCTGAAGAAACCCCCGTGATTGCCTTTGATGGCACGAACTACCTGGTCGCGTGGGAGGAATGGCTCGACACCACCACGCGCGATTCGTCGATCATGGGCCGCCGCGTGAGCCCGGCCGGCGCCCTGATCGACGCTGCACCCCTGACCCTGGCCGCCGCCCCTGGTGAGCAGAGCGAGCCTACCGTCGCATTCGACGGCATCAACACCTTGGTGGCGTGGACAGACTACCGGGCTGGCGGCGATTCCGACATTCTGGGCGTTCGGGTGGGCAAGGATGGCACGCTGGTGGATTCTCAACCGCTGCCGATGGTGTCAGCAGCTGGCGCTCAGTTCGGAGCGAACCTGATTGCCGGTGGCGGAGGGCTGTTCATGACCTGGGCCGACTCCCGCGCAGGAGGGTCCACGGTATACGCGGCTCGTTTCGACGCGAACGGCGCCAGCCAGGACGGCAGCGGTGTGGTGCTGCCCAGCGTACCGAATTTGCAGCAGACTCCCGCAGTGGCCTCCGACGGAACGAACTATCTCGTGGTTTGGAGCGATTCGCGCACCGGCGGTCCCAGCATCTACGCCATACGCGTCGGCCCGCAAGGAGCGCTGCTGGATTCGTCCGCAATCCGTGTCTCCGCCACCGCCGGCTGGCAGAACAGCCCGCTCGTCGCATGGAACGGGTCGAGCTACCTCGTGATCTGGGTGGGACAGAATACACCGGTCGGTCGGCGCGTGAGCCCGGACGGAACCATCCTGGACAACGCCGACATCATGTTGCCAGCGCCCCAGCAAATATCATCAATCGCTTCAAATGGATCGGACTTCCTGATTGTGGGCAGCAAGTCGTACCAAGACATCGAAGCGGCGCGGATCAGCGGCGCGGGAATCCCGCTCGACACCACCGGCATCCCGATCAGCTCGGCCGGGGCTCTCAGTTCTATCCGCGAGCGACCTTCGACGGCACCAACTACTTCGTAGTCTGGCAGGATTCTCGCGCCGGCACGCACATCTACGGCGCCCGTATGGCCCCGACCGGGGCCGTGCTCGACCCCAATGGAATCCTGCTTTCATCATCGCCGGGAGCGTCCGACTACCAACACAGCCCAGATGTCGCATTTGACGGCAGCAACAGCCTGGTGGTGTGGGAGGATTCTCGTAACTACGGAATCTGGGGCGTGCGGGTCACGCCCGCTGGCACGCTGCTCGATCCGGCGGGAGCGACCCTGTTTTCTCCCCCCACCACCAACGATCTGTTGGGCAACCCCGGCATCGTCTTCAATGGGACGAACTACGTCGTGTCCTGGCGGGATACGAAGTACAACTCCAGCTACTCACTGCTCTCCTACACGACCTACGCCGGAAGGGTCAGCCCCACGCTGTCAGCCCTCGACCGGTACACAATCTTCGCCGATCCGACCGAGGACCCCGCCTGGGTCATGGCGTCGGATGGGACGGGTGGAACCATCTTGACTTGGGCTTTTCCCAGCAACAGCGATGGGTATCCCGTGGAGCGGGTTCGGGCGCGCATCCTGTCTGAATCGCCGCCTGCGGGCTCGTGCTCGACCGCGGCGCAGTGCCCGTCGAAGTTCTGCGTGGACGGTGTCTGCTGCGACAGCGCCTGCGGCGGGGGCAGCACCGTGGACTGCGTGGCGTGCAGCATAGTGGCGGGCGCCGCCCAGGACGGCGTGTGTGGCCCGGTCGCCGACGGCCGCGGCTGCGACGACGGCAATGCATGCACTCTTTTCGACACCTGCCTGGCGGGCACCTGTGTCTCGGCCGGCAGTACATGCGGCTCCAGCAACGACGGCGGAACCAACGACGCCCGGGCCTGGTATGGCGAGACCCGTGACGCCGGCCGGGACAACTCCCTCGATGGGACGACCGACGGACGGGCCATCGATGGGATCGGATCCGATCGCGTGAATCTTCCCCAGATCGATGCTCTCGCTGGGATTGACGTGCGCGCGGATGCCGCTGCAACCGACAGCGCCCCCGCCGTGCCCGACGGCGTGCCCAGCGCAGCGGATAGCGCGTCCATTGCAGCAGATGGCGCGCCGACCCCAGCAGATGGCGCGCCCACCGAAGCAGATGGCGGCGTGACTGTGGTTGACGGCGCGTCCGGGACCACCGGCAGCGACGCCGCCAGATCAACAAGTTCGGCGTCCGGCTGCAACTGCAACATCGTCGCCCGTGGTGGATCCCGGCAGAATCTGTGGCTCGGACTGGCGCTTGCGGCCTTGCTCATGCTGCGCAGGCGAGGCCATCTCGATTCGCGAAACTGATCTGTGGGAGTTGGCTCCGGCGCGATACGCGGGTAAAGATGCAGGTATGGCGTTTGACGGGCCGCGCTTGCGGCGCGATCTGGTTTCGACCATCTTGCACGAAGATGGCGTCAGATGCGTCGATGTACACGATCCCAAGCGGGGTTCGAGCTTCCGACTCTTCGACTACGAGTATTCGGTCGCGCTGGCGTTTGATGGCCGGCAGCTGGGCAAGGTCATACCCTGGGTGCGACTCTCGACCGGGCTTGAGCTGACGGCAGAGCAACTCATGGCGTTCGCCGAACGTCTTGGGCAGCTTGGCTTTCTTGAGCCAGCCGACGACAGGACACCGGGGATTGCGCCAGCAAACACGCCGGCTCTGGTCACCCGCGTGGCTGCGGAGGCGGCACGGACGCCCGTGCCGGTCCCCTCGCCGC
>PMJE01000384.1:4184-5689 GCA_003157315.1 Myxococcales bacterium
CGCGCCTGCTGAGCCGCCTTTGCCAGTTTCCGAACCACCCACGGCCGGTGAGAAGGACGCACCGGAGCTCGCGCCGCCGGAGGCGCTTCCCGCGGCGGAATCACGCCCGGCGGGGAAGGAGCGAGCCGCCGAGCCAGTTCTGCCCAAACCGGGGACGACATGGACCGAAATAGCCTCCTTGGACGTGCAGCCTGCGGCCGAGCCGCCCGCAGCGGTGGTGAGCGCATCACCAGATCTTCCGTTGCAGGCCCAGGCGCTCCTGCCAGCCGCAGACGCGACGCCCCTGCCGGTCGAGACGCCTCCCACGGCCGGCACACCGGAGCCGCCCCCGGTTCCGTCCGAGACACGGACGCTGGACGTGTCTGACCAGGCGCCCTCGCCAACGCCGGCAGCAACCCCGACTCCGCTTCCCGAACCACAGAGCCGCATGTCCGACGGTGAGGCTGTCGAGAGCGCCAGCCGGCCGTATCCCGTCCAGCGCGGGGCTCGCACATTGACGCCGGGGCCGCGCCGGATACTGACTCCACCGCCGATTCCCACGCCCACTCCCATGCTCACGCCGGCGCCCTGGCGGTCCGCAACCGTGCGCGGCGGCCCGTGGGTTCGCTACGCCTTGCTCGGTACCTTGGCGGCCTTGGTCGTGGGTGTGTTGGTGGTGCCTGTGGCGCTAGGCCCGCACCCGCCTTCAGCCGTGCGCGTCCGCGTACTGGTCGCCAGCCCCACCGCAGTCGTGCGCTGGTTCGACGGCAGCGCGCCGGTGGAGGTACTGCCCAGCCAGGTGCTGAGCTTCCCCGCTGGCGGCAAGGTGATTCGGCTCGCGTCCCCGGGGATCTCGCTGCGGCCCGGTGATGTGGTGGCCGCGACCGACGCGGCCCGGGGGGTGCTGGCCGACCTGGCCCGGCAACAAGAGCGGCTCGCGTACTCTGAGCAAATCGCACAGGGCGTGCGAGACGCGGGCGACGGCAAGCGGGCGAGCACGGCCCAGGCCAAGGTGCAGATCAACGCTGGCTTGGTCGCGCAGACGCAGGCCGCCCTGTCGCGCGTGGCAATTGTGGCCCAAGCAGCGGGTCAGGTGGAGGCGAGCTTGGCCATCCTGGGTCGGATCGTGCAGCCGGGCGCGCCGGCAGTGCGCATGCGCCTGGCGGGCTGGCGCGCCAGTTTTGAACTGCCCCGCGCGCTGGTTACGCGCTTCCGCAGGCAAGGTTGGTGCGCGGCCGAGATCGAGGGACGGCCGGCCGCGTGCAACCTTGCTCCCGACGGTGGCGATGAGACCCACGTGGTCATCGAGCTGGCGCCCGAAGTGGTAACCGTGCCCGGCCAGCCGGTGCGGCTGGCGCGTGCGCGTTTTGCCGAGGCGTTCCTCGTGCCAGCTTCGGCGTTGTCACGCATGGGTGACAGTGACCGCGTCTTGCTGGTGGCACCGACCGGTCGGGCCGAGGTGCGCAACGTGGCGGTAGCGGATAGAAGCGCCAGCGATGCCGTCATCACCCAGGGCCTGGATGCCG
>PMJE01000015.1:0-1489 GCA_003157315.1 Myxococcales bacterium
TCGGTGGAATTGTGATCGCCCGATGCGCCGCTCACAATGAGGGCCAACCGGGGCTTGTACGCACTGGTGGTCCATGTGTAGCCGCCTTGCGCGACAAACGCCCAGGCATTCTGATCCAATCGCGGTGCAGCCTTTGCTGCCGCCACGGTGGTTGCCGGAAAAACGGCGGTGCGGTCGCCAATCTGCCACATCAGCTCAACGCCATAATCCCACGGCCCGANNAGAAAGTAGGCCTCCACCACATTGTCTTTCATCAGGCCAGGGAAATCGAAATAGGCGCCCGATACCGTGTCCTGCGAGTTGGACTGATTGAAATGGTCGCCACGAGTATACGCCAGGTTGGCACCTAACAGGTCGACGCCAAAAAACGAATCCTGGTAACGCACCTTGATGGCATCGAAGGTGTGGGGAGTGTTCAGCCAAAGCGCTGCGCCGAGCAGTCGTTGATCGCCATAGACCAATTCCTGCCGGCCGACCTTCACCGTCACAGGGAATTTCTTCAAATCACCGATTTGCACGTAACCTAGCTCCAATTGGAGCGGTCCGTCATTTTCGGTTAGGCCCTTGCCCGGTGCGGTCGCGGTATAGCGATCGTCGCCGAACGAATAGCTTGAGCGAGGCTCTACGACCGCCGAAAACCAGTCGCTCGTATAGCCTACACGGGCCATGAGGCGGGATAGCCAGTAGTCGTTGCTGTTCGTGGTCGGCGGCTTCGAAGAGAAATCGAAATTGGATCCGGCATGAGTAGTTCCAGCCGCCGACTTATCCTCATACCGCACACGCTCGTTGATGCCGAAATCCCACGCATTGAACGTCGGACTAGACGCCCGGAGATAATCGTCGATTGCTCCAGGCACCGGCCCGCCTGGCGAAGGGGGAATGTACTGGGCGCAAGCCGAGGCGGCTGCGAAGATGAACACTAGGAGCGTGGCTGTTGAGGTTCGCATGGAGAACATTGCGGTGGGGGTTAGGTTTGNNCCCAGGCCAAACATGCATCGGTGACGCTTCGACCGTAGGCCAAAGGCCGCGTACGGTAATTCTGAGTGCCGTCCACTAAATTGCTTTCGAGCATCACGCCGCAGATTGCGTGCTGCCCAGCCGCGACCTGAGACGCGACATCGGTCGCCACCAGCGGCTGCCGATCAGGATCCCGACCGCTGTTGCCATGGCTGCAATCCACCATTAAGCGCGTCGGCAAGCCCGCTGTACTCAGCAGTTCCACCGCGGCTTGCACGTGGACAGACGTGTAATTCGGACCCCGAGTTCCCCCTCGCAGTACCAGGTGACTGCGATCGTTGCCGGTCGTGCCCAGCATCGCCGGGGCACCGTCCCGGGTCACCGAAGCGAACCAGTGGGGATGCCGCGCGGAGAGAAGCGCGTCGACTGCCACCTGCACATCGCCGTCTGTGCGGTTTTTGAACCCGACGGGCATGGACAGCCCGGAAGCCAGCGCGCGATGCACCTGGCTCTCGACCGTGCGCGCGCCGAT
>PMJE01000015.1:1515-6189 GCA_003157315.1 Myxococcales bacterium
ATCACGCATAATTCAGATGCATGACGCCCGGCTGCCTCACGCAGCCCTTTGGCGTAGTCGAGAGCCGCCGCCGGGTCGTGGATCGAACACGGTCCAACCACGACGAGTAACCGGTCATCCCGGCCGAGGATGATTTCCTCCGCGGCGCGGCGGCTTTGGGTAACGAAGTCAGCGCCTGAGTCGTCCAGCGGCAGCTCCGCGGCCAGGGCCATCGGGCAGAGGAGGAACTGGGTGTCGCGGATGCGCAGTCCTTCGATTGTTCTCATCAGATGACTGCGACGGCTTCCATTTCCACCAGCAGGTCGGCACGGCAAACATCGGCCTGCACGCAGACCTTCGGGAAAGCCGGGACCTTGAGCAGGCGCGTGACCCGGTTCCATGCGTCCCAGGCGGCACGGTCTTTGCAGAACAGCGTAGAGGAAGTGATGTTCTCTAGGCTGCCCCCTTGCTCTTCGAGGATTGCAGCGATGCACATCAGGGTTTCAAGGCTTTGCATTTCCGCGTCTCCGACGTGAATGCTCGCGCCCGCCGCATCGATGCTTGCCGTGCCCGAGATATGCACGGTACGGGTCCCTTCAATCTCGATTGCCATTCCACGGGAGAAGGCCGAACCGTATTTAAAAGACTGGTCTTGTCGGGGGCTGTGATTGATCGGTATGGCGGCAGCGTTCTTCGGCCCGTCACTCACCAGCGCCAGGACATCCATCAGACACTCTTCGTCATCATGGTGACATTGGATTCCCGTGCTCGCAGGAAAAGCGACGCCGCCCTCCACGCCAAGTCCGGCCGGCTTGTAGTGCGCAGTCCGCACCCGATTGAACTCACCATACCATTCGAGCAACCTGCTCAAATAGATCCAGGTCCGCACAACATTGCGGTACTCCATGCCGTGGGCCCGCAACCCCAACCCGACGTTGGTGAACATCTGATCGGCCTGGGCCGCGGCATCGCCGACCAGGGCGCCCGCCTGGTTTGTGCCGCGAATAAATGGAAGGTGCAGCATCCGGAAACCGCGGCCGGCCAGAAGGCGTCCGCGTCCCGTCACCGGGTTCTCGACCGTCGTCACACCAGTCCCAGCTCCGCGCGGCACAATGCCCCAGGCCTGAAGGCCGACAAAATCACCCTCGCGTAACGGAGTGCCAACGATCCATGTCACGGGCACGCTCAGATCGAGCTCCTGGCGCCGATACTGGGCCTCGCGGCGTTTTAGAATGTCAGCGCGAATTCGCGGAAGACCGTAGAGCTTTTCCTGGATTGGCTGGATTCCTCGCTCGGCGACCTTTGTGGCAACCTGCGCGAGCAGCGTGTCAGCCGTGACGCCCGGGTCGCCGGAGCCATCGAGCGTGCCGGTGAGGTGGTATTCCGTGAACGACTCGCGTTCCGTCGCCCGAACGTCAAGGCGGCAGCCAGCCCACGTTTCAGTGGTGCGATAATTACGGCCGGGCACCTTGTGCAGCGGATTCTCACCGGGAACTTCGATTCTCCGTGGCTCGCTGGCCGGCGTCTTGCACAGCGGCTGTGGCATGGTGTTCATGAGGATTCTTCGCGCAACGGAAGACCGAGTCGGGCTACCAATTATCGGGATTCGACCACAGGCGCAGCGGGCAGCGACCGTCACCAGGCACGAATCACTTCTCCCTACGACGAAGAGTGTCGGTTTTGTGATGTCGGGAGCTCAACTCGCGCGACGCATACGCATGCAACGCGGGCTGCGTTGGACTTGATGATACTGAGGTCATGATTATTGAGAAAAGGGCGGCCGATTCATGCTCGAAGGGGTACCAGGCAACTCGGAAGTGATTTGGCGAGTGCCATCGATTGGCAGGTCAGACTTATGCTAACCATGCTGTGAAGAAGAAACCCTTCTGGGACCAGCTGCCGTTGGAACGATGTCAAACGCTCCTATCAGTCTGTTCGAAATCCCGCGGTGGATTGGCGGCAGCATCGTCTTCATACACCTGTGTAGGGGAATTCGGCTTTGCGGGACGGACACCTCAGCAAAGATCGAATCCGTCGATTGCGCTGATCAATTCGCAGCTAGTCGCCTGAACTCGCGCCAACGTCGCGGATTGAACACGAAGCAGCGCTCCCTATTCACCCACTCTTGGACTCATAGGAAAAGCCATGGTTGACACACTCGTCGAGATGTCCGCGCAGACTGCGGCTAAGTGGCACCTTGGTACCGTTGCGCAGCACTACCACGTAATCCCCGTGCAACACTGGCTGTATCTCCCTAATCTGATCAAGGTGTACCAAGGCCGACCGGCTGACCCGTGCAAATTTCTCCAAACCGAGCCGCTTTTCGATCGTAGTAAGTGATTCGCGCAACGTCAGGGGACCATCACTAAGGTGGATGATGACGTAGACGTTAGCTGCTTCAACCCAGATAACGTCATCTGGTTTGAAAAAGACCACACGGCCCTCGGATTTCACAACTAGGCGTTCCGGGGGTTTTCCATGACTGGCGGCGGCCGCAAGCATGTTATCGAGCCTATCGACAGTTTCGCCTTCNNAGGTAATCGACTGCCTGCGCGGCAAAGGCGTCGACCGCGAAGCGTTCATGAGCTGTGGCAAAAATGACGATGGCCGGTCTTTGGTCGGCAGTTGCGCGAGCACCTCCATTCCGCTGCAACCCGGCATTTCCATGTCGAGAAAGACGAGATCCACTGGCGTCTTTCGAAGCATGGTAATTGCTTCGGTGCCGCTGCCGCATACGCAGACGATCTCGACAGAGGGCTCTTCGCGCAACAGAGCGCGCAGTCGCTCGCAGGCAAGAGGTTCGTCATCGACGATCAAGACCCGGTAGCGCATGAGGTCAGTCGGCGGCCAAAGTCAGGCACAAGGTTTTGGGCCGCTAGCGGACTTCCTAGCGCCGTCGTCGTGTGCCTGATCAGTCAGGATGGGGTTTGGGAACGCCATTGAAAAACTGGCCGTTCTTATGCTGACGGGTTCCGAAAGAAGAAACACTTCTGGGGCCAGTTGGCACTTCGGCGATGTCAACCGCGCCAAGCGCGCCGCCGCGCCGTTTCTAGCTTGGGTCAGTGTATCCAAGTCATCCTGATTGGTCATCGCGGGTACGATTGACCACCTTGCAGCTGTCCGAACGAATGGCTGGAGCAACCGTCGGACTGAACTCGGTCCAGCTCAGGATTCGCCAAATGCTTTACCGGCGGCCGCGAGCCCGCCTTATCCCGGAAATCCTGGCCGCGAGCTCACGGCTTGTCGCTGACCAAACCCTTCTCCAGTTCCGCTACACTGGGAACAGCGCCCTTAAGTGCTTTGGGCAACGAATCCACCAGCTTGGTCACGTAGCCTGACACGCCGATCGGCTTACTTAGATCACGAAGGGCGTATTCGGCGATCACTCGATTCTTGTCGCGGCAGAGGATGAGGCCGATAGACGGTTGGTCGCCCTCCCGTCGCAATCTGTCGTCCACCGCCGATAGGTAGAAATTCATCTTCCCGGCCGCTTCGGGGGTGAACTCCCGAGCCTTCAGATCAATCACTACGAAACAACGCAGCTTCAGGTGGTAGAACAATAGGTCGAGGTAGAAGTCCTGGTTGCCCACTTCAAGATGCACCTGTCGGCCCACGAGCGCGAATCCCGCACCCAGCTCCAGTAAGAACTTCTCCACCTGCCCAACGAGTCCTTCTTCGACAGCGCGTTCGTTGATATCGTCGCGTAGCGTCAGAAAGTCGAATAGGTAGGGGTCTTTGGTGATACCCTGGGCCAAATCTGACTGCGATGGGGGTAGCGTCTTTTTGAAGTTTGTGACCGCCTTGCCTTGCCGCTGGTGCAAACCAGCCTGAATCTGGAGTGCCAATACGTTTCGCGACCAACCATGCTCCACTGCCATTGCCGCATACCAGAGGCGATCTGTGGGGTGGTCGAGTTTGTCGAGGAGAGCGAGGTGGTGATACCAGGGCAATTGTGCAAGCGGTGCCTGCACAATTGGAGACATTGATTCCGGAACTCGTGCAAGCGATGCTTGCACGATTGATGGCTCGGACTTCCGCTCAGGCAATTGTGCGACCGGCGGCTGCACGATTAACCTCTCCGGCCACGCTTCGGCGAAGGTCCGCATATACTTGAGATTACGCGGCGAAAAACCCTGTTGCCCAGGAAACTCATTTTGGAGATCGGCCGAAAGCCGGTCGATCACCTTGGCACCCCAACCCTCTTTCTGCTGGCGATCGAGGATCAGCCGGCCGATGTCCCAATAGAGCTTCAGCAACTCTCGGTTCGCCGCCAGTCCTGCCTTGATGCGCGCCGCCTGCACTCGAGCCTTAATCTCAGAAAGCAACGGTGCGTAGTCCGGAGGCAGCGCAGCAACAGGCTTGGACGACTTTGAGGCTGGCTTGGTCATGTGGCTAAAAAGTCTTTGCGGGCAAATCGGGGTCGATACGCTCCATCAGGCTGATCATCGGGTGAGTCCGAGCAGTCNNAAGTGCGTGCTGAGTTGTTCAATGAGTAATGTCAATATCGACGGGGGGGGCAGATCACAGCGGTGGATGAGAGTCGGTTGAACTGAGGCCCCGATAGAATCTGATCAACCATCTAGCAGAACAAGCGCGGCCGAACCTCGACGAGCTATGCACGTGGCTTACTGCAGGATTCCAGCTGCCGGCAGTCCATCTGCGGCACGATCCTCCAGAACGCGTCGGCCTCCTCCG
>PMJE01000098.1 GCA_003157315.1 Myxococcales bacterium
CCAACATGGCTCAATGATTACCGCAAGCCGGGCAGCCCAAGCAAGTCCGAGCACGCTCGTCACGGCTCCTGTGAAAACCATCGGAGGATCGCGCCGATTCCACAGCGAACTCGCCCGCGTGGCGATCGGCGCTGATGTCGATAGCGAAACGATGACCCTTAGCGCAGCGCTAGAAAGTAATCGTGAACTTCGGCGTTCCCAGGGTTTGGCCCGCCTCGCTCACGGTGACGGTGGTCTGCCACGTGCCAGCCATAGAAAAGGCCACCTGACCGTTGTAGCGGCCCGAAGAAGAAAGGGTCGGGTTGACGCTGCCAGGGGCACCATGGCCCATTGACGGCATTTCCGGATCCAGGACCAGGGTCGCATCGTCCACCGGTGCGAAGAGCATCATGTCCTGCGTTTGGTGGAGCGTGACCACGACCGGATTGAGACCCACCTTGGCTGCGCTCGTGAGATTGAAGCTGGCCACATAGTCTGTCTCTGTGCCACCTGTGGGCGTGTACGCAAAGGCACTTGCGCGCCCACTGTCGACCACGGTCAGCGCGTCGAACTGGGCCTGGCCGACTGCGTTCCCTGCGCGAGCGATTCCCACCGACAGGGTCCAGATATCGGTTGCCGAGGAGGCCATCTGGAAGACGACATCCACGTGATACAGCCCGCTGCCATCGACCGACGGATCGCCAAGCACAGGGGCGCCATGTTGCATTCCCCCGGACATGGTCATCTGCGGAGTGACAGTGAGCGTGGCGTCAGTGATGGAATGCCCCCCGCTGTCGGTAAGCTTGAGATAGAGAGGCGAGAGGCCGGTCTGGAGTTGGCTGTCCGTGAAGAGTTCAACGGATAGCCCGCCGACAGTGGTTTGGCCAAGGCTGGTCTTCGCCACCGCGGCCGACTGCGCTGCGCTCGCTCCACAAGCTGAGACAAGAGCGAGCAAAACCAAAGACAAGACAGAACGATTCATTGAGGACTCCTTTTGCTAGGTTCATTGGGGGCTATACAGGAATGGACCTGTGTTGCGCCGAAGAGCCTACGCGCGATGGTGCAGCCGAAAACTGGGGTGCGCGTTGCGAAGCCGCTTCGATTTTCGAGAACACCCTGCAAGGCCAATTCGAGCCAAGGTTCACGATCCGGCTCGCCGGGCGTGCGTTCATTGTCGAGCCAGCCCACGAAGCGGGTCTGACCCCGCTCATCGAGCATCACGACGGTCGGGGTGCTGCGCGCGCCCAATGCCTGAGCCAGCAGGCCGTCCTCGTCGCGCACGATCGGCAAACGAATGCCTCGCGCACTGGCCACGCGCTTGACCTCGGCAAAGGTCTCGTCGGCGTTGCTGGACACACCAAGAACTGCCACGCCCTTGGCTTGGTACTGTTCAAGCAGGGTCTCCACGCGATCCTGATACCGACGCACGCAAGGACAGTTCGCGCTCCAGAAGATCAGTACGGTGGCCCGATGTTCGCGCCAGAGCTCGCGCAGAGGAACAGCATTTCCCTCGCCGGTGAGCAGCGTGAGCTCGTCGGCTTGTCCGCGTTTTGCGACCTTTTGCGAGGCACACCCGGCGACAACGCTGGCCAACAGGACCGTTGCGACGACGTACCGCCTAGAAATGCCCATAGCGAACCCCCAGGTCGAGACCAACCCGCGCATCTCGGTTCATGCCCACGCCGCTCGGCCAGACCGAATTGCTCCCTGTGGCCAGCAACGTCCAATGCGGATTCGCGCGCCACGAGAGCGAGACACCAGTAGACAAGGCCCGTGCCCGCGAATCAGGCACGGCTGTCCCGTCGAATTCAATTCGATCCTGCCATTCCCCGTGCAGGGCAAATGCAATGACAATCTGGTTGGTAAAGGCTTCGCGTCCTGCGGACAACGTGGTCTGTATCAGCGGACCATATTGTTCCCTCTGTCCGGTATCAGACCGGCGAAAGGACAAATATCCGGTCAGCCCAAATTCGAGCCGCACAAACCACGGCAAGAAGGCGTATTCAGATTCGAGTCCGATCGAGCCTGCGTAGGCCCCCAATCCTGTGGCGCCCGCAAACAACGGCGGCGAGGTCTGTTCGACCCGCTTTCCCGTGGGAAAAGCTCCGCCCAAGGTCACAGCCAGCGATGGCAGGTCCTTGAAGGCGCCGATGGGCACGAGTTCCACGCGAACCGCGCCCCCCACGTCGCCCATGTTTCCCGCAATCTGGTGCTGATCGTCGGACCAGCGATCGTTGACCAACACCGGTGCCCAGACTTGCGCCTGCACTCGCTCGTGAAGACGCACGATCATCCAAAGCTGCGCGCGCGTGATTCCCTCCGAATACCCTGGTGGGGTGAGGTGAAGGCTCCCTTGCGCGTCCCACTCGCCCAGCACGCGCGCGTGTCCCAAAGAAAGCCCTATCGCGAAATCCTCCCAAACCAGAAGACGTCCCACGCCGAACGATGTGGCGGAGAGACAGCAAGCAGCCGCAAGGGCCTGCCGAGACAGCAGAAGCAGAGCCAACAGCAGCGCGACGGCCACTGACTGTCTCAGTGCCGTGCCGAGGCTCACGCCCGCACCCCACTCAAGTCGACCGTGTGGTCGGCCCGGCCCACCAGGCCACGATCGTGGGTGACCAGAACCAAAGCTCGGCCCTGGCTGGGCAACTGGTAGAGCAACTCGCCTAGCTGGCCGGCGCGCTCGGCGTCGAGATCGTTGGTGGGCTCGTCGGCAAACACGACCACCGGCTCCAGCAGCAACGCGCGGGCCACTGCCACCCGGCGCTTCTGACCGATGCTCAGTTGATGCGGCAGATGTTCCAGCCGGTGCGAAAGGCCCAGGGTGGTCAGCAGCCGCCGGGCCTCGTCCTCCAGCCCGCGCTTGCGTGCCAGACGCGCCGGCACCAGCACGTTGTGCAACACCGAGAGCGATCCGATGAGCTGCGGATTCTGGAAAATGAAGCCGAACGAGCGGTTGCGCAGGCGTGACCGCTGATCGTCGCTTAGTGTCCGGGTGCTCTTGCCCTCGAAAAGAACCTCGCCGGAGGTCGGTTCCAGCAGCAGACCGAGCAGCGAAAGCAGGGTGGACTTGCCGCTGCCTGAAGGGCCGGTGATGGCCAAGGATTCCCCCGGTGCCAGGTCGAGACAGACGTCGCGCAAGATCTCGTCGCGCCCGAAGCTACGCGACACATTCACCGCCTGCAGCAACATCCAGCGGTCCTCAGTCGATATCGCCCGTGGCCATGGCCGACGAGGGCGCGATACGTCCGCTCTGGCGTGCCGGCCACCAGGCAGCCACCAGGGTGACGAAACCGAAGGCTGCGCCGGTCACGACAATCGCCAACCCAGTCTTGCTCCAGGACGCCTCAATGAAAGGAAAGGCACGCTGTTCTTGCAACCATGCGTGCGCCAGCAAGCCGAGAACCCCGCCCAGCAACAACCCGATAGCGACACCAGCTCCAGTGAGAATCGCAGCTTCACCCAAGATGAGCCGCTTGAGATCGCCCCGGGTCGCGCCCAGCGCACGGTAAAGGCCCCACTCGCTTTTGCGGTCCCAGGGCAGCGAGGAGAAGCGGGCGAAGATCTGCACA
>PMJE01000333.1 GCA_003157315.1 Myxococcales bacterium
TTGGCGATGGCGCCCATGGCATGTTCGCGCACGCCAAAGTGAATGTTGCGGCCCAGCCCGGTCTTGCCATCGAAATCACCCTGGCCGGTGAGGGTGGTCAGCGTCGAACACGACAGATCCGCATCGCCGCCGACTAGCCAAGGCACCTTGCCGGCGATGGCAGCCAAGACCTTGCCGCCCGACTGGCGGGTGGCTAGCTCATCCTTGGGCGAAAAGGCGGGCAGGGCGGATTCCCAGCCCAAGGGCAGTTCGCCCCGCAGGGCCAGGTGCCACTCTTTCGCCAGGTCAGGGTTGGCTGCGGCCCATGCGTCGAACCGCTTCTGCCAAGTTGCCTCGGCCTGTGCTCCGCGCTCGATGGCGGTGCGGAAGTGGGTCACGGCTTGTGCAGGAAGTTCGAACTGCTTGTCCGGGTCCCAGCCCAGATTCTTCTTGGTCAGCTTCACTTCTTCTGCGCCGAGCGGCGAGCCATGGGCCTCGCTCTTGCCTGCCTTGTTGGGCGAGCCGTAGCCGATGGTGGTGCGCACCATGACCAGCGAGGGCCGGGTGGCTTCGGCCTTGGCTGCCTGCAGAGCGCGGTCGATGGCTTCAAGGTCGGTGTCGCCCTGCTCGACACGCAAGACGTGCCAGCCGTAGGCCTCGAAGCGCTTGCCCACGTCCTCGGTGAAGGCCAGCGAAGTTGGGCCGTCGAGGGAAACCTTGTTGTTGTCGTAGAGCCAGACCAGTTTGCCCAGTCCAAGGTGACCCGCCAGCGAAGCTGCTTCGTGGGTTATGCCTTCCATCAGGTCACCGTCGCCCACCAGGGCGTAGGTGAAGTGATCGACGATGGTGTAGCCCGGCTTGTTGTAGCGACCGGCGGCAAAGCGCTCGGCCATGGCCATGCCGACCGCGTTGCTGGCGCCCTGACCGAGCGGTCCGGTGGTGGCTTCCACGCCCGGGACAAGGAAGGATTCCGGATGACCGGCCGCGCGCGAGCCCCACTGGCGAAAGGTCTTGATGTCATCCAGAGATAGGTCGTACCCGGTCAGGTGAAGCAACGAATAGAGCAACATGGACCCGTGCCCAGCCGAGAGCACGAATCGGTCGCGATCCGGCCACTTGGGATTGCGCGGATTGTGCTTGAGGTATTTCTGCCAGAGCACGTAGGCCATGGGCGCGGCACCCATGGGCAGGCCCGGGTGGCCTGCGTTGGCCTTTTGCACGGCATCGANNGCGCTGGTTGCTAGCACGCGCAGGGTGGAATTGGTAGCGCGAGGACTATCGTCGCTTGGCCGAAGGCGGCGGGCCGGCGGTGGGGGCGAGAGGCACGTCCCATTCGCCGGTACCAGCTTGGATGAAGGCAAGCGCCAGGCGATCGACCGTCGGGGCCCGCTTGCCCGAAGGCCGGACGGCATGTGCCAGTACCAGCGCCAGTTGGTCGGCGGCCGTGCGCAGTTGGCGGATTCCTGCAATCGCGATTTGTTCCTGCAGGCGCAAGGCTAGGGAACTTCCGCGCTGCAAGAGACGCTGGAAGCTCCTGCGCCTGATCTCAAGGGCAGTAGTGGCTGACACGGCCCGCACCGAAGCCGAACGGAGAGCGCCCTCGACAAGTGCTGTCTGGCCGACCAGGGTTCCCGGCCTGAGGGTGGCGAGCACGCGCTCCTCGCCGTCGAGATACTTGACCACCTCGACCGCGCCGGTCGCGATGAGGAAGCAGGACGAGGCAGGGTCGCCTTCGCGGCACAGCCAGGCGCCGGCGGAAAAGTGGCGAGTCCGGGTTGCGCCGAGAAGCTGGTCCAGCTCGCGATTGGGGTAGTCGGGCAGCAGAGGGCGCAGGGCAGAGGCATTCATGCGCTTCCTCGCAGGCGGCCCAACAGAAGCGTCCATGCGCCCTGTCCCGTCAACCGAGTAGCTGATCCCGCCAGGGAACGGGCACGGAAGGATAGCGGGCGCGCAGAGTTGGTAGCCGTCTGTCGCAGCTCCGGGAGCCGTGCCGCCAGGTGGCCGGCCAGCTCGCGTTCGATGCGTTCGTCCACACGGCGCAGGCGCAGCGTCACGCTGCGGGCAACGGCGCCCACGAAAGCCGCTGCCACGCGCGGCGCCCGGCGTCGCATCTTGGTCAGCTCCTCGCGCCCGAGTTCGTAGGCGGTTGTGCGCACGGCGGCCAGTATGGTGGCGCTGCGCGGGGCAGGCTCGATGCACGACGTTTCTCCCACCACCTCACCGGCGCCAACCCGGGCCACTTCGATGTTCCTTCGGCGCGGGCCCGGCATGACCACGGAGAGCGCGCCATCGGCAACCACCAACATGGTGTCACCTGGCTTGCCGCGTTCAAAGACCAGCGCGCCCGCCTCGTATTGCCGAATGCGCATGAAGCGCAGCAATTCGGCGCAGTCTTCCTCAGAGAGCGATTCGAACACCTTGACGGTCCGGAGCACGGAGTTCATCGTCCGCTAGCAACCATCGGCAGATTCAAGACGGTCTGCAGCCAGGCCGCGGGCGGGTGGTGGTCACGACCACGTCTGCCGCCACGACTTTCTGCGGCTATCGCGGGATCGGGCCCTGTCCATGACCCCCGGATCATGGGGTCCGTGGATTTTCAATGGGCGCAGCAGGCGGTGTCCCGGTTTTCTGAGGGTGAGAGCCCGGTTGTCCATGTTTCTTGCAGTCCAAGCGGACGGCATGGGCCTTGCTAGCCTGTTCAGGCTGGAGGCCTTTCTATGCGCTCATTCTCAAGATCACTCGCCCTTGCATTCCTGGCCGCTGGTTTTGCGGCGTCATGCGGCAGTTCAAGCCAACCCGGTCCAGTTAGCCAGCCTGACGGGGGCAATCTGACCCCAGGCGACGCCGAGGGCAATCTGACCCCCGGCCAGACCGACTTCACGACCGAGGAACAGGGAAGCGGGAACGGACGGGGAGCTTCTGACTCCGCCGGCGGGGTAGCAAATGGGCCGGCGGCCACCCCCACGGCAGCCGGCGCTGGCGGCTCAGGCGGCACAAACAGCGCTACTGCTGCTCCGGGTGCCCCGAGCGGTCGTGATGCCACAGTCCAAGAAGCGGACATCTACCGCATCGATTCCGATCGGCTCTTCTACTTCAATACCTACCGCGGCCTGCTCATCTACGACCTCACCGATCCCAAGAACCCCAAGCAGCTTTCGCGCTTGCCGGTCTACGGCTATCCCATCGAGATGTTCGTCGCGGGCAACACCGTGTATGCCCTGCTCAGCGATGCGCTCTATCTCACCGAAGTCAACGGCAAGCTTCAATTCGACCGGCACTATGTTTCGCAACTGGTGGCCATCGACGTCAGCGACCTCACCAACCCGCGCGTGATCAGCACAGTGGACATCATCGGCGAGCTGCGCGAAGGCGTGTCGCGCAAGATTGACAACACCATCTACCTGGTTTCCTACATTTCGCAGTCCTACTACTGGGGCTGGGGTTACGAAATGGCGAGCAACCCGCAGCCGGAGCAGGCCTGGGTCTATTCCTTCGACGTGTCCGACCCGAAGGTTCTCAAGCAGGTGGGCCAGCTTCAGATCTTCCAAGGTGGCAGCGTGCAGGTGAGCGACCCGAAAGGCCTGTACTACTACAGCAAGACATTCAGCGACGTGACCATTTCGGCCACCTCCAACGCGCTCATGGTGGCGGAGAACTGGTGGGTATATGGGTACACGTCCACCGGCTCAACCAACAACGGATACTACGACTGCGGCAGTTACTCCTACTCCAACCAGCAGCAGTCGGTGGTGTCCATCATCGACGTGAGCGATCCCAAGGGAAACCTCAGCCTCTATACCCGCTTCGAGGCTGCCGGCCAGATTGGCGACCAGTTCAAGATGACCTATGTCTTCGATTCGACCGCCCAGACCGGCACCTTCTATGGGATCTTTGCGCGTCAGGGGTGGTCTGGATCCAACTGCACGGGCAGCATGTACACGCAGAACACCCTTGAGTCCTGGGACATCACCGATGGCAGCAACCCGGTCATGCAGTCCCGCTTGGACTTTGGCCAGCAGAACGAAACCGTGGCGGGCAGCACCTTCGATGTGGATCGGAGCGTGGCCTACGCCGTCACCGCGCGGACGATGGATCCGCTCTACGCACTCAGCTTTGCCGACCCGAAGAACCTGAAGATTCTCTCGGCGGTGGATGGCTTGTCAGGCAACATGGACGTGTTTCGCTTGATCGGCGACAACAACTTCCTGCTGGGCATCGGTCAAGACACCAGCTCGACCTGCACCGGTCTGCAGGGCAATTCCGGCAATGAGCCGACCAACATCGCGGTCAGTATCATCGACGTGCGCGATCTTACCAAGATGCGGTTGGTGCAGCGCCAGTGCGTGGCAGTGCAGAACGCCGAATGGGAGGGCTCGGATATCACCTGGAACTTGGACCAGGCCCACAAACTTATCGGCATGTACTCGGACAGCCAGGCCAATGTGGTGACAGTGCCG
>PMJE01000469.1:0-902 GCA_003157315.1 Myxococcales bacterium
TCGGTCTTGCCCACCCCGGTGGGCCCGGCGAACAGGAAGCACCCGATGGGCCGATCCGGGGTGCCGAGTCCGGCACGGTTGGTGCGGATGGCCTGGCACACGCGCTCCACCGCCTGGTCCTGACCAAATACCTTGGCCTTGATCTCACTTTCCAAGTTGCGCAGTCGCTCGCGATCGTCAGAACCCACCCGGCGCGCGGGAATGCGGGCCATGGTCGACACCACCGCCTCAATGTCGCGCGCGCGCACGGTCAGTCGCTCAGGTGCCGCCTGGCCGGCCTCGCCCGCGGCGGCCGCTTCGGCCTTGGGGGACAGGCCGCCGCCGGCACGCAGCTTGAGGATAGCGCCCGCCTCGTCGATGAGGNNATGGCCTTGTCGGGCAGCTTGCGGTCGGCCAGGTGCCGGTCGGACAACTCGGCAGCCACGCGCAACGCAGCCGGGGTGTAGTGCACACCGTGGAAGTCCTCGTAGTGCTTGCGCAGGCCCTGCAGCACCTTGATCGTATCAGCCACGCTCAGTTCGGACACCTCGATAATCTGAAATCGCCGGGCCAAGGCCCGGTCCTTCTCGACGTAGCCGCGCAGCTCCTTATGCGTGGTCGTGCCGATGCAGCGAATCAGTCCAGCCGAAAGCGACGGCTTGAGCAGATTGGACGCATCCATGCTGCCGCCTGAGGCCGCGCCCGCGCCCACGATGGTGTGAAGCTCGTCGATGAAGAGGATCGCGTTGCCCTTGGCCTCGGTCGCACGCAGCACCGCCTTGAAACGCTCCTCAAAGTCGCCGCGGTAGCGCGTGCCCGCCACCAACGATCCCATGTCGAGGGCGAAGATCTCCACGCCACGCAAAGCCGGCGGTACCTCACCGGCCTCGATGCGCACAGCCAGCCCCTCGACGATGGCGGTC
>PMJE01000469.1:949-8163 GCA_003157315.1 Myxococcales bacterium
CACGCTCGGACAGCATCTTGGGAGCTCCGTGCGAGATGGCGGTGACGATGTCGAGACGGCCGATTCCTTCCTCCTTGAGAAAGTGAACCGCATGCGAATCAGGTTCGGAAAAAAGCGCCACCAGCACATGCGGGCCGTGCACCTCGTTGCGCCCGGCTCCGAAAAGCTGGTTGATCGCCCGCTGGATCACGCGCGCGAAGCCCAAGGTTGGCTGGGCCCGCAACTCCCCCTCATCACCTGCGCCACCTGCTCGGTCGTCGGCCGGCAGGCTGGGCAGCGCACCGGCGAGAAAATCCTCCAGCTTCGCACGCACGCGCGCCGGCTTGCCGCCGCACTCGCGGATGACCTCAGCGGTCTTCTTGTCGTCGAGCAGGGCGAGCAGCAAGTGCTCAAGGCCCGAAAACTCGTGTCGCCGACGGGTGGCATCCTCCAACGCGCGCCGAATCGCTTGTTCCAACTCTGGGCCTAGCATGATTGCCTTTGCACCGAACAACGCAGGGGCATCTCGTTGTCGCGGGCATAGCGGACCACTTGGGCCGCCTTGGTCTCGGCGATGTCGCGCGGGTACACCCCGGCCACGCCCACTCCCTTGCTATGCACGTTCAACATAATCTGCTGGGCAGTCGCGGCATCGTGCTGGAAAAACTTCATCAGCACGTACACCACGAACTCCTGCGTGGTGTAGTCATCGTTGTGGAACACGACCTCATATAGATGAGGCCGCTCGACGCGCACCTGGTCGAGCGTTGCAAGATCGCGTTCTCGGTCGAGTTCCCGCTTGGGCATGGTCAGCCTGACAATTGTAGCTTGTCACGATCCGGCCGCGAAACCAGCCGGCAGGTGTCAGGTACTTCTGATCGTCGCTCCCGCGTACACCTCTGCTCTTCGGCGTATACTTCGTCGCCATGAAGCTCAGCGACTTCGACGGCAGAGCCTGCGCCGCACGGCGGGCACGCCTGGCCATGAAACTGGGGACGCAACCCGCCCTGATCGCGGCGGGAGCGCCGCGACCGCGCACCTCAGCCGGCAACACCTATCCCTTCCGCGCGGCCAGCCATTTCCTCTATCTCTTTGGCTTGCATTTGCCGCGCGCTTTCGGCCTATGGACGGGCGAGCGCTGGGTGCTGTTTCTCCCTGAGCCGGGCGCTGACTTCGCCCTCTGGCACGGACATGCGCCTGGTCCGTCCGAGCTCGGGGCTGCGCTGGCCTGCCCGGTCGAGCTGCGGCCGGCGCTGGCAGGGGCCGCGCCCGGTCGGTCCGTGGCCACCCTGCCCGCTCTGGATCAGGAAACCCGCGCCGAGCAGTCGGAGTTGCTCGGCCGGCCCATCGCCTACGGCAAGCTGGATGCTCTCGATCACCCGCTAGCCGACTCGCTCATCGAGCTGCGTCTAGTCCACGACCACGCAGCCATCGCAGCCCTGCGCAGGGCTGCCAACGCCACTGCGGCCGCCTTTCATGCAGGAATCCGCGCGGTCCGTCCCGGGATCAACGAAAGCGTGGTACGCGCGGCGATGGAAGCGGAGTTCATCCGCCGCGACATGGGTGTGTCGTACGACTCCATCGTCACGGTTCACGGCGAGGTTCTGCACAACGAGGAATACCACCACGAGCTGAAATCCGGCGATCTCCTGCTGGTGGATGTGGGCGCCGAGACTGCCGACGGCTGGGCCGGCGACGTCACCCGCACCTGGCCAGTGAGCGGACGCTACTCGGCCACACAACGGGACTTTTACCAGGTGGTGCTGCACGCGCAGCAAAGCGTGATCGCGGCAGTGCGGCCGGGCGTGCCCTTCCGCGAGCTGCATTTTCTGGCTGGCCGGCTCATCGCCGAGGGTCTGGTCAACCTGGGCGTGCTGCGCGGCGATCCGGCCGAACTGGTAGCCGACGGCGTGGTGGCGCTGTTCTTCCCGCATGGGCTGGGCCACCTCATCGGGCTCGACGTGCATGACCTGGAGGATCTGGGTGACCGCGCCACGTACGCGCCCGGCCGCACCCGTTCCACCGAGCCGGGCCTGCGCACGCTGCGGCTCGACCGCGACCTCTGTGCGGGCATGGCCATCACCATCGAACCCGGCTTGTATCTGGTCCCGGCGATTCTCGAAGATCCGGCGCGCACGGCCCTGGCAGGCGATCGACTGCGGCGTGATCGCCTGGCTGCCTTTGCCGACGTCCGCGGCATTCGCATCGAAGACGACGTGCTGGTCACTGGCGACCACCACGAAGTGCTCACCGCAGCCATTCGCAAGGGCGCCGAATCGATCGAAGAGGAGATTGGCTAGCGCTCGGTGGCGCGGAGTTGGTATCTCGCATTATCACGCAGTGATTGTCGTGTTCCTATCAGTGGAACTTGGGCTAACGGATCGGAAGCGCGTAGAATATGGCATGTCGTATCGACAGAAAGGGCTCCTCTCGATGATCACGTTCAGCACGCGATTTCTGACTCTAGCCTTGATGGCAGCATCCCTTTGTTTCCTCGGCTGTGGCAGCAATGACAGCACGAACAGCAGTGCCACAGGTGGCACGAGCAGCAATGGCGGAGCGACCGCCACCGGCGGAGCAACCGGCAAGGGCGGAGCTACAGGCGGCGGCGGCTCTGCCACGGGGGGCACCAAATCGACGGGGAGCACTGCGAGTTGCACCATTGACAGCAGCACGGTTACGGCCGCCATCTATCCCAGTGGCCTCACCTTGACCAAGGTCTGCAGCCCGTACATTGTCGACGACATCGACGTCCGAGACGGCGGCGTGCTCACCATCGAGGCCGGCGTGACGGTGAAGTTCAGTGACAACACGACGATCTCCGTCGGAAAGTCTGGCACCGGCAAGGTCCTGATAAACGGCACGGCGCAGAACCAGATTACCCTGACCACCCAATACGACACGCCTGCCGCTGGAGAGTGGTATGGCTTGGATTTCTACTCAGGTACGGCGAGCGGGTCGCAAGTTACCTACACCAAGATCGACTACGCAGGGGGCAACTTCGACGGAGCCATCGTCGTCGAGAAGGCCTTGCCGGCAGGGACGTTGACTCTGGATCACTTGGCCATCGACAACAATGACACTGCGGATGGCGCGGTCCCGATCCTGATGCGCGACGGGTCGACGACTATCGCCTGCACCAACTGTACGGCCGACGGCACGAAACTTACTCACTAGGCCGTGCCGTCCGGAAAGTCATGGTGGGAATTGCCGAAGGATTGAAGCAGGATGCGCAACTTCGGCTAGCGCATCAGCCAGTAGGCGGCGGCTGCTCCCGCAAGCATCAGCGCGGCCACCACCACAGCAGCGACGCGGCGGAGGCGCGACGGAGCCCTGGCGAGATTAGGCTGCGCGCTCGACGTCTTGCCCGGTCGCGGTGCCGCAAGCCGTGGCATGTACTGCCGCTCCTCCACCGGACGCGCCAGGCGACGAACCCTGGGCGCGCCCGCAGGTGACGTCCCATCGGGTGGCCCAGCCTTGGTCCCGTTTGCGGAATCGGGTGTCTCGGTATTGATCTCCCCTGTGTCCAAGTCGACGACCAGCGCGCTCACCTGACAGGGATCGTTCACTTCAAAGGCCGGCTCTGCGATATGAAGCCCGAGAGCGGCACGCAAGCCCTCGACCTCCTGCGATCGTTCCCCTGACTTCGCACGCTCGTCAGACAATTCGATCACCGGGATCTCCCTGAAGGTGGAGGCCAAGTCCTCGGCCCCCGCCGCAGCCCCAAGGGGCTGCGGCGCGCGAACCGGCAACTGCGGCGCCTGGGCGCGCGGAACCAGGGGGGAAGCCAGTGCCGAGGGTGCCTGCACCTTGCCGGCGGGGACCGGCAGCGCCGCGCCGTCAAGCGCGACCAGTTCGCTGGAAACTGGCGTGGTCGAAAGAGCGCGTGCCAGGTCCATCATCTGGACGGCGGCCGGGTCCTCGGGAGGGGGCGTCGTGCGGTCTCCCAGCTTGCCTGCCTTGGCCAGGGCCTCCAAGGCATCGCAGAACTCCGCCGCATTCTGCGGCCGGCGCTCAGGGCGCTTGGCCAGCAGTTTCATGATGAGCGCACCCAGTTCCGGGCTCACTCTGCCTGGGGCAACCAACTCGGGCAGGCGGGGAACCACCTCGACATGGGCCTGCCAGATATCGACCGGCGTCGGTCCGTCGAGGGGGAGCTGGCCGGTCACCGTCTCGTAGAACATCACGCCCAAGGCGTACAGGTCGGATCGCGCATCGACGTTGCCGCCGCGGCACTGCTCGGGCGACATGTAGTGCGGCGTTCCGACATTCACGCCGACTGCGGTGTGCGGCCCAGCCGCGGTCTGACCGCTCTCCCGCACCAGCAGCTTGGCCAGGCCGAAATCCACCAACTTCACTTTGGGCGGCTGATCGCTTCCCTGAGGGATCAGAATGACATTGTCGGGCTTGAGATCGCGATGAACGATCTCGTGGGCATGCACGGCCGACAACACACGCCCCACGTCCATGAACATCGGGTAGGTGTCGAACGGAGTCAGTCGCCGGTGCATGCGCAACACGGCGCCCAGGCTACGTCCGTCGAGAAACTCCATTACGTAGTACGGCCGCCCGTCGGTGAGCCGGCCGAAGGAGAAAATGTCCACCAGCCCCGGGTGGCGGATGTCGTTGACCGCGCGGGCTTCAAGCACGAAGCGTCGGATGGCGTTGCTGTTCTTGGCCAGCTTGCCCGACAAGACCTTGATTGCGACCTTCTTGCCGATAATGGGATGGACCGCGCTGTACACCGTGCCCATTCCACCCTCGGCTATGCGATCCGCGATCTGGTACTCGCCCACCAAAGTACCGGGCTGCAGCCGCGTGATTGGGGTGCCCTCGGCCGCGTGGTAAAAGCCTGACGGCCGAGTCGGGACGGGCGGCGTTGGTGTCGCGACCACAGCGGGGCCTTCCCCGGGACGGGGCGTCCCTCCGGGACAGTCGAACTCGAAGTTCGCGCCGTGGGCCGGCTTGCCACAGCGCGGGCAGATGTCATATGCCATAAATGCTAGAGAATTGTATCGCGCCCGAGTGCGGGACGCCGGATTTCTCGCTCGGCTGATGGGACTCGTTCTTCGATCTCTTGACGCATGCCTGCACTCAGTCCCTGATCGCGCTGAAAACCAGGCAAGCAGCGGTACCCCCAAAACCGAAACTGTTGCTCATGGCGTGGCACAAGCGAGCGTCGCGCGCGGTGTTGGGCACGTAGTCGAGATCGCAAGCAGGGTCAGGTGTGGTGTAGTTGATGGTGGGCGGCACCTGGCCACGCGCCAGGGCGAGCACGCAAAACGCCGCCTCGATGCCGCCCGCGGCACCCAACAAGTGTCCGGTCATGGACTTGGTCGAGCTCACCATCAGCTTGTGCGCGTGTTCTCCGAACACCTTCTTGATCGCCACCGTCTCATTGACGTCGTTCAACTTGGTCGAGGTCCCGTGCGCGTTGATGTAATCGATGTCCGAGGGAGCCAGGCGTGCGTCCTTGAGCGCGAGGCGCATGCACCGCTGGGCGCCCTCACCCTCGGGCGCTGGCGCGGTCACGTGGTAGGCGTCAGCGTTGGCGCTGTACCCGACGAGCTCGGCATAGAGATGGGCGCCACGCCTCTTCGCATGCTCCATCTCCTCAAGAATCATGATGCCTGCGCCTTCGGCCATGATGAAGCCGTCGCGCTCCAGATCGAATGGCCGACAAGCCTCGGCGGGTGCGTCGTTGCGTGTGGACAGTGCGCGCATGGCGCAGAACCCACCCACCCCGAGCGGCGTGATCACTGCCTCGGTGCCCCCACAGATCATCACGTCCGCGTCGCCGTACTGGATGGTGCGGTACGCGTCGCCGATGGAATGACCGCCGCTGGCACAAGCCGACACCTGAGCGTAGTTCGGACCCTTGGCATTGTACTTCATGGCCAAATGTCCCGCCGCCAGGTTGATGATGAGCTGGGTCGCGAAGAACGGCGAGATGCCGTGGCGTGGCCCCTTTTCCAGGTAGGTCTTGTACGTGGCCTCGATGGTGCCAAGACCACCCATGCCCGAGCCGACAAAACAGCCGGTGCGCTCGCAGAGTTCGCCCTCGATGGTCAGCCCCGCATCGTCCATGGCCATGGTCCCGGCAGCTAGGGCGTACTGAATGAACGGATCTGCGGCCGTGGTGCGCACCTCGCGCGCAGCTATCCAGCGGGTGGGCTGGAAACCCTTTACCTCGCCTGCAATACGGCTGGAAAACTTGCTGGCATCAAAACGCGTGATGGGCGCAATGCCGGAACGTCCTGCCAGGAGGGCCTGCCAGGTTTCCTCAGTGCCAATGCCGACCGGCGTGACCAGACCCACGCCGGTGACGGCAACCCTGCGTAGCAGCGGCGTGGCCAATCGAGCCTACTGCTTGACCCGTCCCTTGATATAGTTGACGGCGTCGCCCACGGTCTTGATCTTCTCGGCGTCCTCGTCGGGTATCTCGAGCTTGAAGGCCTCCTCCAGCACCACCACCATCTCAAGACGGTCGATCGAGTCCACCTTGAGATCGTCGGCAAACGACGCGCCCATGCTTACCTTGTCAGCCGGGACCTCAAGCTGTTCGACGATGATCTTGATAACTTTTTCTTCCAGATTTTCTGCCATGGTTCGCGTCCTTCTCCTTGGGCGTGCAAGCGCCTTGCCGGGGCCTACGTTACATCAAAAACTCGCCGTTGACCCGTAGCAGATGGCCCCAGTCCCACGATAGCCGCAGGAGGCCGTGGCCGCGCCGGGCGCGCGCGAAGCGCGCGGGGACAGGCGGGGTGGGCTGTCCGTCCCGAAGCACCGAAGCGGGTGGTCATGACCGTATGCCCTCTTGCTCTGCCTGTGGTGTAGTTCGGCTCTCACGCAGGTCCTTTTGCGCCTTGTGCAGGCGCGTCCTCATGCCACAGATAGGCGTGCTCCGCCACNNCGCGCGTCGGAGGATCCGTGGCAAATCAGCACGACCCCATCCACCCCCACCAGAGGCGCACCACCGGTCTCCGCGTAGTCGCTACGCCGACGGAAACGGCGCAACGCCGGCTGCATCAGGAGAGCCCCTAGCTTCTCCAGCACGCTCCCCCGCATGACCTCCTCGCGGACGGCCTGGGTCAGCCACTCGACCAGGCCCTCGCAGCTCTTGAGCAGGACGTTCCCGGTGAACCCGTCGGTGACCACCACGTCAGCGTGACCCCGAAAGATATCCCGCCCTTCCACGTAGCCGAGATAGTCGAAGCCGGCCGGCCGGCCCGAGG
>PMJE01000371.1 GCA_003157315.1 Myxococcales bacterium
GAAGGATCAGAGTAGGAGTCGACCAACCCATCCGAGTCACCCGTTTGCCGGGTCGCCTCGCTGTACAGCAGGAAGGACGAGTCAGGCACGAAATTCGGGGTGTAGCGACTCTTGCCAGTCGTGTGCGGCACCACCACCACCTCGGCAGGGCTGGGGCTCCATCCGGCAGCCGATTGCTGGATGACGGAAATGCCGCCCTCTTGAAACTGGATGATCGAGCCGCTGTTCCCGTAGATATGGGTCACGGCAATGCTCTGGCCGTCGGGCGACCAGTCGGGGTAGCTCACCGGGAAGCCCAAATTCAGCGAACTCTGTCGCACGCCGGTGATCCCGTCGTTGAAGGACAAGCTGTTGACCCCCAGCGTGTCGCCCGCGGGGGCGTCGGCCACGAACTGCGTGCCGTCCGGATTGAACGACGCGTTCATCACTCGGTTGGCCGCGGCCGTTCCGGAAGAACGACCGTCGACCGTCAGCCAAGTCGCCGCGGTCTTTGATTTGGAGAGATCGTTAACGTAGACCAGATAGCCCGCCCACGAAGCACCCTTCGAAGCCACCATGCGCTTTCCGTCGCGGGAGAGGGCGTGACAGCCAACGCAGGTGGTATTTGCGTGCGGGTTTCCCCCATCGTCGGGCAAGTCGCTCGGCTGCAGAACCGCGGCGAGGGCGGACTGGGAAGCAAAATCGAAACGCATGATGCTCGGCAGCTGGGTTGTGGTCGAGGTTGTGGTCCAGTAGTAGATGGCTCCATCCACTCGGTCGCCGGCGAACTGAATGCCGAAACTAGCCGAGCTGCCCACATTGCCCTTTTCGTCGGTTCCGCGCACCGCCAGAGTTGCCGGATCACTGCCGCGGTTACTTTCCGCGATCACGTTCACCGTATCCGGATCGAGTTCAAAGGCACAAGTCCCGGCGAGGTACTTGAGGGGATCGGCGTAGCAGCGAGTGTAGTAGCGGTACTCCGAGAACTTGCTCAGGATCGAGATTTCGTAGAGTTCTCCGGTCTTGCTTCCCGGCATGAAATGGACTTCGATCTGCTGCACGTTGGGCGGGAGCAGCACGCCGTCGTTGGGATAGACCAGCTTGGGGGCGAGGGTTGCACTATCCGTGCCCGTGAACTCCGGCCCTGGATCGCTGGGAATGGCTGGCGTGGCGCCCGGCGAGCCGGCCGCGGCAAAGCCCGAGTCGACGATCGTCACCGTCAAGGTTGTCGTGACGGTGGTGATGGGATCGTTGTTGCTGGCCGCCTGGGCCTGGATGGTCACCTTGCCTCCGCGCTGGGGTGGGTCAGCTGAGCTGGTCGGCAGGCGGGTCGTGAAGAGGGAGCTGCCATCCGCCGGAAATTCGCCCACCAGATAGTTGTCGGGAACGTAGAAGACTGTACGCGCAGTAATCTCGACTTCGCCGCCGCCCGCCTTCATGGTGGCGAAGGCTCGGAAGGAAAGGGTCGCGCTCTGTCCGCGCTCGACCACCAAAACCGAATCCGCGGGGTCGATGCGCATGGTTGCGATGTCTTGCGGCACCTTGGCTCCCTCCGCATCCTCTCTCGATTGCCCGACCTCCGGCATGATTAGGATGTAGCGCTCCGCGATGCTCCCGTCGCGCTGGCTGCTCTGGCCGCTCTGGCCATCTGACGGGGCGGCATCTGTTGGCGGCGGTAGCCCGCCCGCGCTGACGGTGGCCTGGCCCGAACATGCGGCCGCGGTCGCGATGCAAGCCGCGCCGCATAGGACCCGTGACCATGTGTACTTCCAACCTGCACAGGTCATTTTCTTCTCCTGCGATCGAAACGACGTAGATGAAGCATGTCCCAAGCGGACGGCGATGTAAACTAGTCCTGCCCGCAACTTCATGCCCTGCCCCGCGCAAACCCATCTTGTGATCGTGACTAGCGTGACGCAGCGATTCTGTCTATAATCGGGCGTTACCCTGGTCAGAGCATGTCTTCCTTCGCACAAAGACCTACCCTCTTGTCATTGCACGCGATCCCCTCTCAGGCGTTGACACTGCTTCTGGGGCCGCTGCTTCTGGCCTGTGAGACTGGTGCCCACATGAGGGACGGGCCGGTTCCGGTCACCCAGCGGTTTGCCGAGGTGTCGGTTCGCTTGGACGTGCCAAGCACTGGCGCCCCCGCCCTGTCAGTGTTGGCGTTCCGTGCGAACGTGACTGACCGGTCTGGAACCGATGTATTGGGCGTGGTGGACCCCCTGGTGGCTCCCGCTCCTGACGGCCCTTGTGAATTGCGTGACGTGGCCGGCCAGGCCCGAGCCCTTCGCGCCCAGGGTGGTGAGGTGAATCTGGAGGAGCTGAGTGGCGTGTCCGTGTCTGCCGACCCGAATAGTCCGGGGCTGCGTCCAGCTCCGCGCGTGTATCCGCCGTTCGCCGAGGTCGTGGGCGGAGTGATTGCCGAGGCTGGCCCGGTGGATATCGCTGAGGTGCCGCAAGTGCTCGCCCTGGAGCTTCCCGGGCCTGCGAATCGGCCGGCCAGGGTGGTCTTGAACACCCCTGGCGTGCCGCGCGTTCTTGATCAAAACCAACTGCCAATGGCCTCGGGAAGCCGTCTCGATGCATCGGGCGACTTGGTGTTGCGGGTGACCGGACCGGAGCGGACCTTCCTGGAAATCCGCCCATACGGCGCACCAGTGGCGCTAGCCTGTGCTCCGAGCGCAGGCGGGCTGGTCGTGGTGTCACACGACCTTCTGGCGCGGATGGCGGCTGCGGCTGGAGGGGTTCCGGTTTCGCTCGAAGCCGTGTGGCGCGAAAGCCGCATGGTCGGGGCCGCTTCGCCACCCACGCGCGTTTCCGTGGAGATGCGCTCCTCCACGGTGGTGGACCTGCGTCCGTGACTTCGCCCGGGCAACGCGACACGCGGCGGTTTTCCCGTCGAGATGCGCTCCTGCCCGTGGTCGTACGCGCTGCCGGCAACCGGGTCGAAGCTGGGATCCGGCTCGACACGGCCGATTTGTCCGAGGGCGGCGTCTTCTTGCGCTCCGACCTTTTGTTCGAGGTGGGCGAAACCCTTGCTCTGGAGATTCCGCTGGCCACCGGTGAGACCCTGGCCGCCCGGGGTCGCGTGGCGTGGGTCACCCGGGGCGGGGACGACAAGTCGCCCGCAGGCATGGGAATCGAGTTCGACAAGTTGTCGCCGCAAGACCGCCGTCGTTTGACCCAAAGCCTGCGGCGGCTGGCCCAGCCGGCCGGCCGCAAGTCCGCTTGAGACGAGGAACCCCATCATGGCCGAAACCCTGGATGAACTGACCTACGACTACGAAGACGAGGGTGTGCTGGTCCGCAAACAACTGGACAAGGTGGTCCTCACCAAAGGCGCGTGGGCCACCCTGATGTTCCTCTACCAGGAGCTGGACAAGGCGAGTGGCAGTTTCCGCGCACCGAAGATCGCCATAGTGCGCTTCAAGAAGTTTCACGGCTCCTATCGCAAGCAGTCGTCCTTCAACGTGTCGAGCGAGAAACAGGCGCGCCAGATCACCGAGGTCTTCGAGAATTGGTACCCCAAGATGGCGGCCAGC
>PMJE01000462.1 GCA_003157315.1 Myxococcales bacterium
ATGCTCACAAATCGGGTCTGAAGCAATTCCACCTTCGCGTGGACCGGAAGCAGCCCAACTGAGCTCGGCACCGATACCGTGAACCACTCCCTGCGAACCTGGAAACTGTCCGCTCTCATTCTGCTTTGCGCCGGCCTGAAGCTTCAGGCGCAGGAGGTGACCTTCCTTGGAGGCGTGCTGTCTGACACAAATCTCGATCGAGCGAGCGTCACCTGGCAGGTCGATTACCGCCAGGATTTTTACCGCAACTTCGCCGGGTCGATTGCCTATATCAATGAAGGCCACGTGCCGGGACACCATCGCGACGGAACCGCGTGGGAGCTTTGGGGTCGTCTGCCTTCAGCCCAGAATCGTTTCTCGATCTCGCTTGGCGCCGGCGTCTACTATTTCTACGATACGCAGGCTCTGCCGGGAGGCGATACGGCGAATATCCACGGCACGGCGCCAATCTACAGTCTGTCCGGCACGGGATACCTTTCGGACCGGTGGTTTTATCGGGTCATGCTAAACCGCATCAGCCCCGCCAATCAGAACAAGGTGAACACGTTGACCGCGGGCATGGGCTTTTGGTTTGGTCGGGACGAGAAACCCACTCCCGGCAAGCTCGGAGACGCCCCGAACCAGCAAGGCTACATGACCGAAAACGAGCTGACCGTTTTCGCCGGCCAGAGTGTTGTGAACACGTTCCTCAGCCAGAAGGCGCGCGCCTACGCCGGGGAGTATCGCCGGGGCATCTTTCCCCACATCGATTGGACCGCCTCGGCGATCTATGAAGGAGACCCGGAGATCATCCGGCGAAGCGGAGTCGCCACCCAGCTGTGGTTTGTCAACACGTTCTTCAACGACCGCCTCACGATCGGCGGCGGTCTCGGCCCCTATGTTTTTCTCGATCACAAACACCCGGCCAGCGCGGGCAAGAAGAACCCGGCGGCCATCGCCCCGCTTGCCTCGCTCACGTGTTCGGTGCGACTCTCCGAACACTGGATCATCCGGGCGGTTTTTGACCGGGTGACCAGCAGCTACAACCGCGACTCGGACATCTTCCTGGTTGGGCTCGGCTACCGCTGGGCGCGGTGAGTTGTCCGGCTCATTGCGACAGGGATTCCCAGTCGGGCTAGTATTACTCCGTTAAGTTAAGTGTTGCATTTCCTGCGCCATCCTGTCGGTCTTGGCGGCATGAAATGGACCCGCGGGGATTTTCAGCGCAGTGCCGATCAACTGCTGGGCTTTCTGGAGCCGGCGATCAAAGGGCTCGGCCGCAGCGAGCGGCGGACGGCAGCGGTACGCTACGTGCATGGATTGCTGCTGCCTGGCCAACGCAAATCGATCGAGCCGATGGCGCAACGACTGGGGGTGGATGCGCAGAGTCTGCAGCAGTTTGTCAGCGATAGTCCCTGGAGTGAAGCGGCGGTCTGGACGGCGATCCGCCGTGAGATCGTCCCACATCTGGAGCCGATCGAAAGCTGGGTAGTCGATGAAACCGGTTGGCTCAAGCAGGGGCAACATTCGGTTGGCGTCGCCCATCAATACTGCGGCTCGGTCGGAAAGCAGGCGAACTGCCAGGTCAGCGTTGAAGTGGTGGTCAGTGATGGTTGGGTGGCGGCGCCAGTCGCGGGGCGGCTTTATCTGCCGGAGAGCTGGACGGGGGATCCGGCGCGTTGCGCACGCGCTGGGGTGCCGGCAGAACTCACCTTTGCCACCAAGCCGATGCTCGCGTTGCAGCTGATCAAGGACGCCCTGGCGGATCACGTCGCCCGTGCGCCGATTCTTGGGGATGCGACCTATGGTGATAATGCCGAGTTTCGCGCCGGTCTGCGCCAACTGAGGTTGGAGTTCTTTCTGCAAGTTGATGCGACCAAACACAAGGGATGGAGCTTTCCAGTACCCACGCAGCTCAAATGGGTTCGCCGACATCCCACCCGTGACGCTCCGGCATCCCAGACCCTGGCGGAAATCGCCACCGACATTCCGCCCCAAGCCTGGAAGCCGGCCCGTTGGAAGACCGCCGACGGTCAGCTCGATTCAACGCGTTTGGCTTGGTGCTCGGTTTGGCTGCAACACGCCCTGCGTAAGGCGGGCGGTGAACTGGAGAAGCTCTGGCTGGTGGTGGACTGGCCGGCAGACTCGGCCGAGCCGTATCACTATTACCTAGCCAGTCTAAACCGCCCGCCCACCAAAGCCCTCTGTTTGAAGCTCAGTCGCAGTCGCTGGCACATCGAACAATACTTCCAACGCTCCAAGGATGATCTGGGCCTCGACCACTTTGAAGGCCGATCCTGGACGGGTTTTCATCACCATCTCGTGCTCAGTGCCTTGGCCTACCTCTTCATTCTCACCATCCACCAGCGCGCTAAAAAAAACTTCTGGTGTGACCTGGGAACAGACACTCCAAAAGATCCGGCCTTGGTTAGTGAGAGCGACCGGCTACTGCTTCTGTTGCGGCCACAAGTTTAACGACATCTTGTTCGATACTACATAACGAAGTCATACTAGCGTGAACCTCATTCTCTT
>PMJE01000607.1 GCA_003157315.1 Myxococcales bacterium
CCAGTCACAGGCAAGGTGCACGTGCCCATCAGGTTGGTCGTCGAGCAGTGACCCGACGAGTAGGTCTCCCCGCTGCCCGCGCAGTTAGCCTGGACGTCGCCGGCGCTCAGGCCGCTTCCGGTGGTGTAGTCCGTNNGTGTTCGTGTTGGTGTTCGATGAGTTGTTGCTGCCGCAGCCCACCAAGCCAGCCCCGGTGGCCACGACAAATGTGGCGCAAAGCACACGACAAAGCATAACGTTCTTCATCCTTGGCTCCTTTACCGTTGAACGGCCGTCGTAGTTTAGCAGAAGGGCTGGTCGAGGGGCAGAAGATCGGCACGCGACGAGGTGTTCCGCACGTCGCAGGATGTAGGGGGCGGAGATTGCGCCGGCACGGGTGACGCGGGCGGCGGCGGCACGGGTGGCGCCAGTGGCAGTCCTGATGGCGGCAGGGATTTGCTCGCGCCCGACGCCGCCAGGGCTGACGGCAGAGGAGGTTCTTTCCCACCCGACGTGGGCAGCGCGACCCAGCTGGGCCACTCAGGCTGCGACTGTGATCTGGGCCAGAGCACTCCAAGCACGCCTGGGCTACCCTTTGCTTTGCTGGGTGCCGGCAGTCATCCAGAAGCGCCGCGCCCCTTCGGATCTACCACCGGCCGAGCGCGCAGCAGCGAGAGCGAGGTTGTGGCGGCAATCACCCGCGCTACCTGCAGGACCACTCGCCCCGCAACTACGGTCTGGCCACTGAACACGGCCCCGTCCCCGGTGCGAACCACCAGCTGGACCTGGTGTTCGAGCAGGTCGCCGGGCACGGCCTCGCCGAAAAAGCGCAGCCCGGCTAGCTTGGCCACCACCGGCAGCTTGGACTCGTCGCGCGGCTCACTAGCCGATTCCGAGGAGGCCCGTAACAGGCCGCACGCCTGGCAGAAGGACTCGATGATGAGAGTGCCGGGGTAGCAAGGCTCGCCGGTGGTGACGGCCTTGCGGGCGAGCAGCGCGGGTGCGCCGCCGGGCAGATCGAAAACCAGCGCGCTGTCGATGAGCAGCGCCGGAGGTCGATGCGGCAGAACACGCTGAATGAACGACGCATCCAGAGAGCGCGCGCCGCGCCCGGCCTGGTCCCACGCGGAAGCAACGGCTCCCAATTCGCCGCCCGACGGCGCGAGCAGCATGCTGATATCCGCGGCCTTTGCCCGGCCGCTCGCTGTCGCCTCGACCAATGTCCCACCTGCGCCGGCTTGCTTGAGGGTGAAGCGCGCGCGCAGATCGTCGCCGGGAAACAGCGGCGAGTGAAACCGACACGCGACGATTTCCGCGAGGCGAGCTTCGCCGCCCAAAGCAGCGTTCGCGGCCTGAAAGAGTGCTTCGATAAGGGAGGTACCTGGGAAGATGGGCGCGCCCGGATAGTGTCCCGCGAACAGGTTCTCGTCGTCGAGGACAAGCCGCGCCTCGAAAGCGCCCGCGACAACCGGCCCCGCCTGCCAACCGGCGATGAACGGCACTGCCTTCATGCCGACACGATCATGGCACTGTGATAGCCCGCGCTGCTCACGTGGTAGAGCAGCACGCGCTCGATCGATCGGGGCTCACCCCCGACCACGCGCACCTCGCTCGGCACCGCCCGGCCGGCTACCGCACGCACGGCAAGTTCGAAGCCGAGCGCACTCGCGGTGGCGAAATCGCCGGTGAGGTGGCGATACACGCCAACCGCCAGGCCTTCCGCCCGGGCGCGCAGGCGCTGGGCGACTTGCGCGTAGATTTCGTCGAGCGCAGGGTCACCGTTCGCGCCCACCAGCAAGAGCCCGACACCGCCGAGCCTGGTGTTCGCGTCGCGCAAGGCCTGCTCGACCAAAGCAAGCTCGTCGCTCGTGCTGAGCGCGGGCGCTCGCTGCAAGGGCCCGCGCGCGCGTACGCCCACAAGTCGCGCGAGCGGCGCCGCCACCGCTCCCGGCGCGGTTAGGACAAAGGCCGCCGCGCCCTCGCCAGGCAGCGTCCCCTGCCCTGCCGCACGCTTTTTCTCCGCAAGCGGCGCGAGCGGCGCCGGGTCGGTGCCGTAGCAGCCGAGCAGATGGCCATGGATCTCCTGAAACTCGACCAGCGCCTCGACACCACACACCACCGCGTGGCGAGCACGGCCGGCGCGAAGAAGCCGGGCTCCCTGCCACAGCGCCGACTCGAACGAAAGCGCGTCGTGCGCGAAGGTTTGGTTCTCACCCTGAAAGCCGAAAGTCAACGCGAGCTGCGAGGCGAGCGCGTTCTTCACCGAGTTGACGAAGAAGGCGGGCTTGGCGCCCTTCTCGCCAAACCTAATCAGATTCTCGAGGAAAATAATCTCGTCGCCCTCCTCGGCCCAGGCCGTGCCGACCGACACCGCCGTCGCACTGCCACGCGCAGGCGGTGCGCCACAGGAATCGATAGCACGCTGGACAGCGGCGATTGCCATGGCTTGACCGCGTCCCATGCGCTTGATTTGCCCGGGCGGGGAAAGGCTCTCCTCGGTGCAGTCGTCCAGTCGATAGGCGGACCACTGCTCCTGCGCCACGGCGGCAGGGGCCGGACGGGTGACCGGCGCAGGGCCGGGCCGCAAGGCGCCGGCGCCCACGATGTCAGCGGCGAAAGTAGCGGGGATCATCTCATTTCTCCCCAAGTCCCAGGCCGGCGAAACAGCACGGCGCTGTTGTTGCCGCCGAATCCCAGCGAGGTGCTCATAGCCACGTCGAGTTTGGCCTGGCGGTACTCCATGACGGGCGCGAGGGAAATCTTGGGGTCGACGGTGCGCAGGCCAAGGTTGGCCGGGATGGCCTGCCGCTCGAGCGCCAGCACCGTGACGATAGCCTCGATAGCGCCGGCGGCAGCGAGGGCGTGACCGAAGAAGCGCTTGGTAGATGAAACCGCGGGCGGCGCCTCACCGAAGAGTGCGCGAATCGCCTTGGCTTCTGCCGGATCGTTGTCTGCCGTGCCGGTGCCGTGCGCGTTGATGTAGTCAACCGCGGCGGGCGCAAGCCCCGCGTCCGCCAGTGCGAGCCGCATGGCCTCGTGCAGCCCCCGTCCCTCGGGCTGGGGCGCCGACACATGATAGGCGTCGCAGGTGTTCCCGCGTCCGGCGAGCCAGGCGCGCACGCGCGCCCCGCGGGCATGCGCGTGCTCCTCGGACTCCAGCACCAGCACGCCCGCCCCTTCGCCCACCGACATGCCCTTGCGCTCGGCATCGAAGGGACGACAACCGTCCGGCGACACGAGCATGAGCGAGTTGAAGCCGTTGAGCACGACGCGGTTGAGCGAGTCGACCCCACCGGCGAGCACCACGTCCGCTTCCCCCGCCTCGATCAGGTCGCAGCCCAGGCCAAGCGCGGCGCCGCCCGAGGCGCAAGCATTGGCGACAGTGGCACGAAAGCCGCCCAGCCCGAACAGCTCGGCGACCCGGTCGGCGGAATTGCAGCAGGCGCGGTCGGCGAGGTTGTGCGGCTCCACACGCTTGTCGAGGTGGAGGCGCGAAAGAAATTCCTCGGTGAACATCATGCCGCCGCTGAGCGCGCCGAATACCACCGCGCCGCGATCGGGAGCGAAGCACGCGGCGGAAAGCCCGGCGTCGCTCCAGGCGGCTCGTGCCGCCCACACGGCAAGGTGGTCACTGCGCGAGCCGCCGGAAAGTCCACTGCGCGCGGCAGGGTCGCCGGTCACCTCGCCGACTGGCAGTTTGGCGCAGCGCTGGGATTCGAACAGAGAGATCGCGCGCAAACCACTGCGGCCTTGGGCGATTGCCTCCCAGGTTTCCTCGAGCGTCCAACCGGCCGCGGACACTATGCCCATGCCGGTGACGATGACCCGCGGCCGTGCGCTCATGCGCTCGCAGCCTGGCGCTCGCGCACGAAGTCGGCGAGCGAATGCACGCTGGCGAAGATCTCGCGGTAGCGGCCGCTGTCCCCAGAAGTGATCTCGACGTTGAAGTGCAAGGAGAGCATCGCCGCGATCTCCAAGACGTCGACCGAGTCGAGGCCGAGGCCGCCGACAAAAAGCGGCGTGTTGTCGTCGATCGCCTCGACAGCAATCTTGAGCCCGAGAGCCTCGACGAGCCTTTCCTTGATCTGCTGCTCGAGAGTTGCCATGGCGGAAAGCTAGCATGGGGCCGCTAGTCGAGAAAAGACGCGTGCGGTCAGCGTGACGCCCGCGCCTGCCAGCCAGTGAACGGTTGAGTTTCGAAAAATCCGTAGAAGGTTGCCGGAGTGCTGCGCCCTTTGTTTGGTGGGTTGGGTCCAGCCCTCGGAAACCATTGGACCGCTCGTCCGGCAAGGAGACGTCGCATGAAGAAGATCCATTACCTGACCCTCGCAGCTTCTCTGGCTGCCTCGCTTGGCTGTGGGAATAGCGAAGAAGGTACCGCCACGGGAACCGGTGGATCGACCACCACTGGCGGCGTGACCACTGGAACCGGCGGTGCGAGCGCGACCGGCGGCGCCAGCGCGACTGGGGGCAGCCCCTCCACCGGAGGTACGACCTCGGCCGGTGGCACGACCTCGTCCGCTGGCACCACCTCGTCCGGCGGCACCACCTCGTCCGGCGGCAG
>PMJE01000385.1 GCA_003157315.1 Myxococcales bacterium
GGAGGCCGATGCCGTGAACGGCACGGGCGGCGCGCAGGCCACTGAGGTGGTCGTGGGCGCGCGGCGATAAAATCCCGCGCTATTGCGAGGTCATCTCGACCATGGGTTTCTGGACGGCACCGACGACGGTCGACGCCCCTCCGCCTCGGTCATTGAGCGCCTTTTGCGAAGCCGAAGTGCGACCATGACAAACCCGAGCAGCGCCAAGACCGGGTAGCTCCTTGTCTCGACCCCGGAAATGCGACAGGAGCAGCCGCCGCTGCTTGCCTGGGCTGCACTGGTCACGGTCGTCGCGCCCCCCGTCGTACCGATTTCCGAACTTCCGCCGGTGCCGGCCTTGCCCCCAGCTCCGACTGGGCCAGTAGTGACTATTCCGCCGCTTGCAGACAATCCGCCAGCTCCGATTGCTCCGCCGGTCGCGGCACTGCTGCCGGTTCCTACTCTGCCGCCAGATCCGAGCATCCCTCCCATGGAAACTGCGCCACCCATTCCACTGCCTGCCGCCCCGCCCTGGGATTCCGTCGCTCCGCCGCCCGCCGTGATCCCGCCAGCTCTGGTAGCGCCACCGGTGCTTATCACGCCACCACTTGCCGTGGTCCCGCCAGCCTTGGTAGCGCCACCGGCGCCCATCATGCCCCCAGTTGTCACGCCACCGCCGGCTCCCGTAGTGCCGCCGGTTCCTGTCACGCCACCACTTGCCGGTGTGTCACGAGCGTCCACGGGAGGGACGGTGGCGTCGACCGGATGGGGAGTTCCGGCGTCGGGTGGCGTGCTGGTGCCGCCTGGGCAAGCCAGATCGGCTAGTTCGTTCAGGTACTTCTCGACGTTGGTATAACCATCGCCGGTGTAGTCGCCGTTGCCGTCGCTGGCGCTGTTCGGGTTGAGTCCGTGCGCGGTCTCCCAGGTATCCGGTATGCCGTCGCCGTCCGTATCAAAGCCCGCGGGCCGCGTTACCTGTGTCATGGCTGGTTGACCGCCCACATCGCTTTCGTTGGCGATGATGGCCCCCTTGGTTCCGAGCGAGGTAAGCTGGGCGACAAGTCGCAACTCGACTGCATNNGGGCGAGGTACCCTGGAAATCCGCCTCGACCACTGCCCGTCCATTGAGTTGGCCGTCCTTGTTCACGTCCACCATGTTGCCGGTTTGGTAGGCGTGGTCGGTATTGGTGTAGAAGGTGAAGAACTTGTCGACGGCCGCGGGACCCGCAATCAGATAGTTGCCAATGTAGTCCTCGTACCAGTCCGTCCCCGAGTGGCCGCCGATAATGCCGCCACCAGTGCCCCAGTCATAGACGACGTTGTTGGTGCATTCTCCGTTCGCTTTGAACTTGGGGTTGCGCTCATTGTTGTCGATCCATAGGTTGTGGGCGATGGTGATGTCCTGCTCTCCATCGATGATGGAGCCGAAATTTTGCGGAGGCACGCCCTCGCCGATGATCGAGTTCTGCAGGGTCACAGTGCTGCTGGTACCGGTGATGCCGAAGTTATCCCAGCGTCCCCATTGTATGGAAACGTGATCGAAGATCATGTTCGTGCCGTCGGTGATGTTGACGGTCTTCTTTGCACTGCCCGAGGCGTCGGTCATGCCCTGACGAAAACGCAGATAGCGCACGATCATGTTGCTGCGGCTGCTGAAGCTGGTTTCCCTGCCATAGATCGTGATGCCATCGCCCGGGGCGCTCTGGCCCGCCAAGGTGATGTTGTCGCCGGCGACGACGATGACGTCGGTTGGTTTGATCACGCCGCTGATGTCGAAGACTACGATGCGGTTACCCTGACTGACGGCATCGCGAAACGATCCAGCTCCGGAATCAGCCAAGGTGGTGACGTGATACACCTGCCCCTTGCGCCCACCCGTGACCGTGGCCGCAAAGCCTTCGGCCCCGGGGAAAGCCAGTGGCGCCGCCACGGCCTCACCTGCGGCCATCGTTGCAATGACTAGCGCCGTGGTGCCACACCAACGACGAAGACTCGGTGAAACGGGTGCATGCATCAAGATAACCTCCCGAGTTCAGCATTATAGTGGCTTGCCGGTGGGTGTGGTACCGCGCATTGAAAGGCCCTCCACGCGTGCGGGATTGTGTCGAAGGTCCTTGTGCGCAGCTGGGCCGGCATGCGTCGTGGCCGATCCGATGAAACGCCGAACAAGTCAGCGCAGGGCAAATCTCCTCAACGATTCCAGGGCGATTGCACGGGCCGAGCCCTCCAATGCGGTAAGTCACGGTCGGGCAGCACTTTTTGGGGACCGCGATGACCCCTTCTGCCGGGTTGTTGCCCCTGTTATAATTGGAATTCTTCGTGCAAAAGGAAGTCGCCCTTCTCCCACAGCGGGACACGAGTTCTTTGAATGAGTTCGCGACGACTGCCCCTTCGCACGCCAAAATCCAGATGTTCTGGTTTGGCGCTATGTGAGACATTCAGAAAGGCCACATCATGAGGAACTGCCAAGCCTTGCTGGGCATCACGATCCTGGGCACTGCCCTGGTTGGCGCGTGCTCGAATGACGGCGCCGGAACTCAAGCCAGCGGAGGAGCGGGAGGCAGCAGTTCCAAGCCGTCGGGCACTGGAGGCGACAACGGCGCAGGTGGCATTCCCAATTCGGGTGGCGCAACCGGGGGGAGTCCAGGCAGCGGCGGCACGGTGCCGAGCGGCGGTGCGACAGCCACGGGAGGTGCGACTAGCGCTGGCGGGACGATGGGCGGCAGCACGGTCGGCTCCGGCGGCAGCACGGCTGCCGGCGGCTCGATCAGCACTGGCGGAGTGATGGGCACAGGCGGCGCGATGGGCGGAACGACTCGCACGGGCGGAGCGGCCGGCAACACCGCGAGTGTGGGCGGAGCGACAGGCGGCACGACTGGCATGGGCGGGGCGGCTGGGGGTATCACCACGGCAGGCGGCTCGGCCGGCGGCAAGGGCGGAGCGATGGCAGGCACGACCAGCACAGGCGGCGCGACAGGGGGCAAGGGCGGAACTATCGGCTCAGGCGGCATTGCGGCTTTGGGAGGCGTCACCACGCGGGGCGGGTCCTCGGGTTCCGGGGGCAGCGCAGGCCAATCCGGCTCAGGTGGGTCAATCCCGTCCGGCCCGGCGGTGGCATTTCCCGGCGCGCTCGGTTTTGGGAAGAAAGCGACTGGCGGGCGAGGCTATGCCGTCTACCATGTGACCAACTTGAACGACACCGGCACGGGCTCCTTCCGTGACGCCGTCAGCGCGAATAACCGCATCGTGGTCTTCGACGTGGGCGGCTATGTTCTTCTGACAACGGCGGTGTCAGTCAAGAGCAACCTGACCATCGCAGG
>PMJE01000625.1 GCA_003157315.1 Myxococcales bacterium
AGCCAAGGCAAGTTCCGACTGGGTTCAGTAGGAGTACATACTCAGAGGTGCGCAAAGATGGATATACCGGCCACCGGCGACAGAATCTCTTCGTGCGCTGGCAGAATAGGCGGAAAGATCAAACATGTTCACCGCGTCTCTTTCCCGGCCGGCAGCAGTGGGGCGGGAGGATCTGGATCAACCTTGTCGCGATTGACCAGCCAATCCACCACGTAGCACGTGATCGCCAATGTGAGGGTGGTGATGGCACCAGCAATGGCCCAGTCCTCCGTGGTGGCCCATTTGTTGAAGTCAGCGCTTCCCGCAGCCTTGCGGTTGGCCTCGGTATACGCAGCAATCGCCGTGATCCCGCTCGCCGCACCCATGACGACGAAGAAGTGGCCCAGGCCATTCCAGCCATGAGTGCTTATCTCAGTCAAGGTGCCCGCGAGCGCAGTGTGCTCGCCGGCGCCGAGGGTTACCGTGCCTTCGGCACTGCGAAAGCCATCACGTTCCAGCGCCACCGCATAGAGACCGGGCGACAGACGCAGCTTGACCGGCCCATGCGTGGCCACCGAGATGTGGTTCACCAGGATGTTGGCCTCGGGTGGGTCAGGGATCAGCTGCAACTCGGCCGATTTGGGGACATCGGGGACGCGCGGGAGCGCCGGGGCGTAGTAAGGAACCACTGGGTTTCTGCCCGGCCCAGCAGAAGGTGCAGGTGGCGGCGCGGGAGTTGGGGGCGCTGCCGTCGCGGGCGCGGAAGGCGCCGGGGGTGTCACGGTAGACGAAAGCGGGGATATCGGCTCCGGCGATTTTGGCGCGAGCGATGCCACCGGCAGAATACTGACTTGCTCCTGTTGCTGTTGCTTTTCCGCAGCCGCCTTCAGCTCACGGATTTGTCGCTCCACCTCGGCGCGGTTGGCAGCTTCGGGATCCTCGCGCAAGTAGCTGCTGTATAGCTTGATGGCATCGGCAAGCTCACCTAGCTGCCGGTGGCACTGGGCAATGTTGAAGAGGAACGAAGCGTCTGGTCGCAAGCGATACGCTTCCTTGAATTCCTTGAGTGCCTCGCGATACTCACCTAGCTGGTAATGGGTGCGGCCTCGCTTGTAGCAGGCCTTGGCGGTCGCGGCTGCGCCGCCAGCCTTGTCAGCTGCCATGCCTTGGGATGCGACGAAGCTCGCCATCGAAAGCACGAGCGCAGCAAGCAAAACTTGGGTCAATCGCTTCACGGGGCACCCATGGTAGCCAAGCTAGCCCCTGCACGCAACCCACAACCGCGGGGCGAAAAGCTACTCCTGGATCGACGGGACGTCCTGCGATCTGACCAGGGCCGCGAGATTGCGCTGCGCCTGGGGATAGTCAGGTCGGTACTTAAGCGCCAAAGCATAGTGCTGGCGAGCCTCAGCAAGACGGCCCAGGCGGCGCAGAATCGTAGCGTAATTGTTGTGGGCTTCCGGATACTCAAGCCGGTATTTCAATGCTTCTTCGTATGCGGCGAGAGCCTGCACTAACTGCCCCGTCTGCGCGCAGGCGTTCCCGAGGTTGTAGTACGCCACAACATGATCCGGTTTCAGCGCGATGACCCTCCGGTACTCGCCGATCGCATCTGCAAACCTTCCCGCCCGTGCCAGTCCCCTTGCATAGTTGTAGTGTGCCTCCGGGGAGTCGGGCTGCAATCGTGCCGCCGCCTCAAAATGCGACACGGACATCTCCACCTGCCCGATCTGCCAAAATGCATAGCCGAGCTGGCCGTGCGCAATGGCGTCCCCAGGATCTCTGCGCAAACAAGCTTCGAACTGCTCGATCCCCTCGGACACCCTTCCCGCAGCGAGCAGAGCGTTCCCGAGGCCGCGTGCCGCACCGGCATCATCCGGCCGCAACCTGAGCGCCTCCTGGTACAGCGGAACCGCCGCTTTCCCCTGCCCAGCCTGCAGGAGAGCATCTCCCTTGCCCCTCAGGGCTGGAAAATGCCTTGAATTGATGCGCAAGGCTTGGTCGAACAGCTCAATCGCCGCTGAGGCCTGGCCCATTCTCAAGAGCGTCGCCGCCTTGTCACAATAGGCGGTTAGATAGTCGGGCTTCAGTTGTAGCGCCTTGTCGTAGTTTGCCAGGGCCTCCGAGGTTCTTCCTGCATCGTCGAGTACCTTTCCAAGCTCTCGGTAGGCCCGGGCATTATCCGGACGCTTGGAAATCGTGTCGCCCCACAGCGCAAGCGCGCTCCGGTAGACTTCATTCCGCTGCAGCGTCTTCCAGCCAAGCAACAAGGCTGCGACCCCTACCACCAGAAGCCCCGCATTCCGGCTCACCTTGCTGAAGAGTCCCACAGCCGCCAGGGCGACCACCGCGACCAACGGCAAATACATTCGATGTTCCGCCGTGGTCTGTGTCGCCAGTGGAACAACACTCGAACTCGGCGCGAGAATTCCGAAAAACCAANNGTCGCGTACGCGGTCGCCGCCAGCAATAGCAGAAGAATGGATGCTTGCGGCCAAACGCTCGCAAAGTCCCGCACCACAGCAGCGCCGTAGTCGAATACCAAGACTTGCGGCCAGACCGCCAGGCCGAGATACGCGACAATGGCCTGGCACTGGGTCAGAGCATAGGCCCACCCCTGCACGCCAAGCCCGAAACCAGCGGTGCCTGCCCGATCTTTGTGGGAGAAAACGAGCAACCCGAGCAGTACCCAGGTTGCCGACAGGCCGAGATACAGCGGCCAGCGTTGTCGCAACGAGGTCTTGCAAGAACCTGAAAGAAACGCCCGGTCGTAGAGCAGCACCACGACCGGCGCGGTAGCCATGACTTCCTTGCTGGCCATTCCAAGTAAGCAGGCCGCGATGGCCCATGCGTACCAGAAGGCCTTTTTGGTCGAGTTGAATGAACGAATCACGCCGTAGAGCGTGACCAGATAGAAAAGACCGACAATCAACTCATTGCGCTGGATCACAGCCGTTACCGACTCGGTAAGGAGCGGGTGAACGGTCCAAAGCAAGGTCGTCGCGAACGCGATGGGCCGCGCTTTGCCGGCAAAGCGTCCTTGCAGCGATGGCAGTCGCAGTGTGCGCAACAGAAGGCTGAAGAGTACGAGGGCAACCGCGATATGCAGGATGAGATTGACGACGTGGTATCCGGTTACGTTTGTTCCGCCCAAGGCATAGTTGAACGCGAGGGAAAGGTTGACCATTGGTCTTCCGTTCGCCCCGGCCGAGCTCAGCGGCGGAAGCATGGCCCGCGTTATGGGCCACAGGTGCCGAATCGACGGATTGTCGACGATGGCCGCGATGTCGTCGAATACAAAGGGACCGGAGAAGCTGTTGTGATAGGCGGCAAACGCTGCGGCAATGATGAGAGGCGGGCAGAGCGCGACTGTGATGGGCGACTCGCGAACCGGAGTTGGTCGCTCGCCCACCGACTGGTGGCTGGGACGCGCCTTGTGAGATACCACTTCCGCCGTCGTACGATAGCAGAACTGGTGCGGCGCTATTGCGCTATCTGCGCTAGAGCAACTGCCCGCGCACCCAGGTGAGCAGCGCCGCGCTTCCGGCAGTGGGCGCCACGTCGCTCGGGAGGTAGCGCAGCAACCAGTGCATGGTCCAGACCACCGTACCACCGGCCGGGATCGACTGGTATGCGCCTTGCTGCTCAAACTCCTCGTAGCTGTTTTGCAGAGCGTAGATCTCGACCTCCTTTTCGGCGGGCGCCGCCGCCGCTGCAGGGATGTCGGTCCATTCCTTGATCAGGATCGGACTCTTCGTGCAATTGGGGTAGGCCCAGGAGCGCTCCAGACCGGTCCCGCAGGCGATGTGAGCGGCCCAGCCCTCGAGCCCGTCAGCGCCGCCCTTCACGCTCGAGATGGCGGTAAAATCTGACAAACTGTATTTGAACCAGAGCGCGTCCTGCGCACTGGTGAAGGGCACCGGGCCGAAACTGGCGTCGCCGAGCTTCACCGCGGGCTCGCTGTTGGGGAAGAAGGTGAGCCCGCCGGTATAGACGCGCGTGATCTCCCAGGGCGCCTTCGACACCGCGTCTGAGTTGTTGTTGTGGATGGTGTACTCGAGGGTAACCGCTTGCTGTTCGACGTTGCCCCAGTAGCGCTTGGAAATGGAGAGCTTGTCGCTCCCGACCGGTCCGGTCATCGTCAGCACATTGCCGCTCGTGCTCGGGGTGTAGGCCGCGCCGTCCATCTCGGTGGGCGGCGGCCAGGTTTGTGTGGGGGTTGTGTACCACTCGTCTTGCGGGCTGGTCCAAAAAACCGATCCTGTGGAGGCCATGTTCTTGGCAACGACATCGGTGCCGTCGATGCTGAAGGTCGCGACCTTGCCGGAATTGGCAGGGTCCACCTCGAAGATCACCGTTCCCAGGGTGATCCGCCACATGTTCCCGTTCTGGGACACGGTTCCCGTGGCGGCGAAGTCGTCGGCACACTTGCCCGAGGCGCAGCTTCCGTTGCGGCAGTCGTCGTCGACGTTGCACATCAGGCCGGACGCGCACTTCGGGCAGGTCCCGCCACCGCAATCCACGTCGGTCTCGCCGCCGTTCTGCACATAGTCCGTGCAGCTCGGAGCGGTCTGGTCTTCGCCACCGTCGTTCCCGCTGTTCCCGGCTACCGCGCCGCCAGTGGCATCCTGTGCATCACCCCGGTTGCCGCCGGCAGCGTCGCTCCCGCCATCATGAAGCGAGGTTTCCCCGCCCGTCGCAATTCCCCCGGTCCCTCCGGTCGCCTCTCCGCCGGTTCCATTGAAACCACCGGTTGTATCCGACGTGCCACCGCCGGTCCCCGCGGACGTGCCTCCGGTTGCGTCCCCGCCAGCTCCGCTGGAGCCGCCGGTCGCATCCGACGTGCCACTGCCGCCGGTCGAGTTCGAGCCGCCGCTGGCGCCCCCGGTTCGGGCACTGCTGCCTCCGCTGCCGCTGCTGCCGCTGCTGCCGCCGCTGCTGCCGCCGCTTCCCGTCGCGCCGGAATTGGGGCTCGAAGCACACCCAAACGGCAAAGCCGCAAGGAAGAGGAACGCGACGGACAGGCTGATCTTGCGCATATCGACCTCCAAATAGTCGTGTCAATCGCAGTATACGCTGAACCCCGCGCAAGCGTCGCTTTCCTTCATCCGTTCATTGCGCTGCCACGCGCCCAACAACCTCCATTTCGGCCAGCGCGGCGGCTCTTCCCGACGGCAATCCGGTGAACATCACGCGAACGAATCGACCGGTGGCTGCCGGCGCAACCACGTCGGTGCGTGATCTGTCGGTGGCGGAATTGCGGGTCTGGTCCACGCCCGGCGTGAAGTGAACCTGGTCGTTGGAAAACTCAATCCGATAGCGATAGTTGCCCTCGGACGCAAACACGATGTGGGTTTGCGAAACCGCGACGACACGCTCCAGGTCCACCTGCCACCAGGCGTTGCTTGCGCTGTCCTGCGCCTGCCAGAAGGTCGCGGGATTGCCGTCGTTGCCCAGGCCCGCGTTGTGGCCGGGTGCCTCGCTGCTGGCCCGGGTCGGGTTCTCCCGGCCGAAACTCGTCTGTGTCCCTTCGCCAGAGATGGCCTGTCCCTCGAAACGCACGTATGCACGCGGTCTTGCCGACAGGGTGACTCCGGGTATGAATTTCGGTTCGCCCAGGGAGGTGATAGTGATCGTCGCGTCCTTGAGCCCGGGCGAGCTGGCCCGGATCACGGTATTGCCGGCATAATAGGAACGGAATTCCATCGCCGCCTCACCGCCGCGCATGGTGATGTCGGAATTCGGATCGAATGTGATGGAGGGGCCGGTGGGAAACTCACCCGGGCCCGAAACAATCGCCAGGGTAACCGGCGGCGAATTGTTCAGCGCACGGCCATCCTTGTCCACCACCGTGACGACAAGTTGCGCATCGTCGGTGCCATTCACGGACTTCAGCGTGGTGCTATCGGCAGTCAGTCTCAATCCGGCAGGCGTGCCGGACACTGGCCAGGCCGGCGGCGGAATGTGCCGGTACTCGTTGCGATACCAATACCACTGGCGCTTGGGCAAACGAAAGTAGTCAATCATTCCCATCGCGCCGAAGCGGCGCCCGGCAATGCTGCCGTGATCGAACGCGCACCACAGCGCTTCGCCACTGCGCCAGGGATAGCGCCAGAAGAATGGCTGCGACTTGTCGCCCGGGCCATCGCCAAGATCGCCCCAGCCCGGCGCGTATTCGCCCGGCCGGTCAGTCATGGTCGAGCCGTATTCCGTGACCACAGTGGGAAAACCAGGTTCGATGAACAGCCGCGCGCCGTCGCCGTTGTAGCCGGCAATGTCGCCGAGTCTGTCCAGCTCGCCACGCTGGCAACCGCCGATCGCCGCCGGCCGGGCCGGATCCAGCTCGTGCGAATATGCCACCAGTTTCTTCAGGAGAGTCCTGACCTTGGGCAGTGTGGATTTTTCCGTGAAGAACACCTCATTGTCCATGCTCCACACGATGATG
>PMJE01000114.1 GCA_003157315.1 Myxococcales bacterium
GTGAGCTTGCACTTCCACCCTTCGCCATAGCTGGGCACAACTTTGCGAATGGCCTCGGTCTGCCGCTCGTAGCAACCCAGGGCCTCTAGGCCTGGGCTGATGTTCTCCAAGACCGTCTCAATGCCAAGATGCCTCGAAAGAAGCATCCCGAGGCGTAGGGCATCCTCCGAGTTGTCACGTTCTGGCATGAAGAGCCCGAGCACACGTTCTTTGCCGAGCGCGCGGGTCGCCAAGGCTGCGACTACGGAACTATCGACGCCGCCCGACAAGCCCACAACGATGCCACGGCGCTTCAGCGAACCCATCACTTGCTCCCGAATGCTTCCCGAAATCTCCGCCACGACCGTCTCTCCGTCGATGGCTAGTGCGTCCCTGGAAAACATCTCGATCTCCTTGAACCTCCTGCTACCATCGCGGCTAGGTTATGCCCAAGCCTTGGGCGCGGCAACACCGCACGGCGGCGAGCCGCGAAGTGGCTACCATTTGCGTCCGCCCAGGATCGCGCAGTTCTCCCAGATGTCGCCAGTCGGGCACGTTGTGTTCGCTCGATGAGTCCATAGGTTGCCACGCTAACGCCGTCTGGTGCGCGTTCCTACTCGAGGGCGCCGAGCGCCTTGCGGGCACTCCCGCCCGGGAGCGGTTTGGCCTTCTGGTGAGGCACGTACACCTGCACAGGCAAGTACTCGGAGGCCACGTCGGGCGCAAGCGGGTCGCCGGGGCGGGCGGCGTCCGAGCCAGGCAGCACACGCAGATCGGCGCTGTCTACGTCAACAAACGGGCTGCCGCGGCCCCGGATGATGCGCTCGAGGCCCGCGATGGGTGCCATGCCCGGTTCAGGGTGCAGCCGTTGACCGAATCCCTCACTCACCCAATTGGCTCCTAGACGCAAACGGCCCGGACCATCCAGCAAAAAGACATGCGTGCTTCCCTGGCGAAACACGATGTTGTTGTGGACATCAGCCGTCTCGTCGCTGGTCTCCAAGCGGAAGAGGGCGGTGTTCCAGCGAGTCCTTTCTTCACCGCGAATGATGACGGTGTTGTTGAAGAAGAAGAGCGTCCCCTTGCGGTACTGTGCCGGGTTGCCGTTGTCGCCCCCATAGTGCACGATGACAGATCCGTCCAGCGGCCCCTCCAGAAGGACATTGCCGTACACATAGGTGCGCCGGAAGCGCAGATCTGCTCCGGTAATCTTCGTGCTCTCCTCGGGCTCGACCAGATCGAGCAGATGAGCCCCGCCCTCGATCCAGTTGTAGCGGATTACGGTCCCCGCCGAGCGATCCTTGAGGGCGTTGCCGCCAGCGCCGCGCCGCAGGGCTCCGAACCAGTTCTGTTGATACACCATCCCGGCCGCCTCGGTGTAGGCATTGTGTTGGAAGAAAGACCCCGCAACCCCGTTGCCGTAGATATGGTTCCCCTCGGCCAGGATGTCACGTGAAACGACTTCTTCCGAATCGCCGGAGGCCACGAAAAGGCCATTGGCCGAATCAGTCAGCGTGCAGTGGCGGATGACAATGTGCTCGCCTCGCTCGATGAAGAGCGCGGCTGCACTGGTGGAAAAACTTCGGCTCTTTCCATTCTGGTCGGTGAAGGTATGCTTCGGGTGGGCGCCTCGCAGATCGAGCCCTTCCAGCACGAGGTGACTCGGCTTGACCCCCCATAGTTGGCCCTCGCGCAAGGTTATGACGACGACGCCGCGCTCCTGCGTGGGCGGGTAGGGAAAACCCAGCGCATGAGCCGTACGGGCATCCTGGCCGGTTATCATGGGAAGCTGGCCCTGTGGTCCGGGAACGCCGCAGATGCGGACCGGCTGCTGGGCCGTGCCCTGGGCCGAGACGAGAACTTGTTCACGATACGGTTCGGGGCGCCAATGCACAAGCACGCGATCGCCCGGCCCCAGGGAACTCCACGGCACGTCGGCCAGCCGCTGCAAGCGAGGCTGCGGCCCGACTTCGTAGGTCCGGCCCTGGCCAGCCGGACAACCAGGAGCCGCAGCGGCCCCGCTGGCCGCATGCGCAGCGATCGCGCACGCGGCGACGGAAACTGCCGCCGGGAGAACCAACAATCCCGCAAGCCGCACGCATGGCATGCTTGAAGGTTGGATCGCGCAAAGCGTGATTACAAGCGCCCAAATCCAGAGTGGGGATGGCACGTGCCTTCGGACGATGCCCGATGCCGCAGATTAACACGGCGGCTGTCTTCTCCGATCTCGGGTGCGCCGTTGAAACAGCTCTTGATCACGGTGTAGAGCTTCTGAATCTCGAAGAACGCACTAAACAACTCCGAACCGGTTAGTAGTGCGGGTGATTGGCTGGATTGCTCTGCTTCTACATTCCCTTGGTCATCTTGTGAGAGAATGTAGACCTCGTCCGCGGTAAGCCCTGGCAGAACCATCGGTGGGCGGCTCGATGACCGGCGGCGTGGGCGGCTCGCGAATTCCGGGCTTTGCGAGTGCGATCCCGCGGCTGACGCCCGACCGACTCGCCGCCGGTCCGACCTTGTGGCCCAGCTGGAGCCTTTGTCCTGGGTGCGAGGTGTGCCGACGCCGCCGACAGCACTGCCCGGGACACCGCCATCGTGGACGGCTCTTCAGTGGCCAGACCCAGGTGGCGCAGGCAGTGGAACCTCGACCACGATGCACCTGCGATTCCGCGTCGTGCAGGCTGGCGGTAGGGCGATGCTCTCGGGAATGGAGTTTGTGGCGCTTCCGCTTTGCGGGCTGATCGACTCTCCACTTCGGACGAAAATCGAGAGCCGCTTGGTGCAATAGTGGTGCATAGGTTCGGTGTGGTGCCCCCCACCGCCTTCTCGGCAGTCGGGGTCTTCTCGCAGAATCAGGTGGTTACGGGAGAGGGGACGACAGAATTCGAACCCACTACCCTCGGCCAGCGTCACTTCACTCGCCGCCACGAAGCGGGGCGATGATTTCCGAAGAGTTTCGCGAGCTTGCTGCGCGCCCGGAGGGAATTGAACCCCCAGCCCTCGGCTTAGAAGGCCGATGCTCTATCCACTTGAGCTACGGGCGCAAACGAAAGGATTTCCAAGGATTAGGCTAGTTGTGCTTCTGCGGTAGCTTGCTGCGTGGCTGCTATGGTCTCTCCGATTTCTCCTCGAACAGGGCTCAGTGGTACCACGTCGCCAGCCGGTTGGGAAAGGGCCGCCGTCATGGCGGCGAAGGCCGATTCCGCGAACAGGTCAACCGTCACGTGCGCATAGTGTTGCGTTACCGAAATGCTGGACCACTTCATCCCAGAGACTCTTGAACGGCGCTAGACGAGGCGCTATCGTCGCATCTGGCCTTCGCAGGAGGATTCACATGTCGCTTGGTGACCAGCAGTCCACAGCCGGTAGCCACGGGCCGCGCGAAGAACGACAGGGCGCGAGGACGATTGCAGGCAGGCTTCTCGCTGCCGCCACTCTGTTCTTGTTATCCGGTGGCTGCAGCAGCATTACCAACAGCAAGATCGCCTTCTCTGAAGAGAGCATGCACGGCGAAGACGACGTCGTCGTGTATCTCTATCGAGAGAAGCATTCGGTCGGCAACTCAGACACTTGGAGTGTCAAAATCGATGATGTGGTTATTGGAGACCTGAAGCAGGAGGCCTATATGGCCATCCACTTGGCCCCGGGTTTTCACGCGATCAAGGCCCCGGGCAATGGGTTCACGAGTCTCTGGTTGGCGGGCGTCACCTCGAGAACCGACGGTACCAAGGCAGACAGAGTCTACTTCCCCCGTGAGCTCCTGCAGGAGAAGGGTGGTATGGTCACTCCGGACGGCTTGAAGGTCGGTGACATGACCTACTACGCGGCGCCGAGCCGGAGCTACCAGCTACAGAGCGAGGCGGGTGAGGTTAGATTCAGGGATTCCTACGACGGAGGGCAGCACCTAGGCCTCCTGGTCGAGTTCAACCTCAAGCCAAACCAGCCCATCTACATTCGCTGCCGCGGAGGCGAGATTGCCTTCCTGACCAAAGGCGAGGCGATGAAGAGCCTTGCCACGATGAAGTACGACATGCCCAAGGCCGCGCAGTAACCCCAGCCCGATGGAGAGATCGCGTGGCAGGTGGAGTATTCTGCGCGGAATAGGTCATGGGAAGACCCAGGCGTGCACCGCGGAGGGGCAAGCAGACCGACGCCGAGAGTGCGACTGGCAGCCCTCCGGCTTGTCCTTCCTCAGATGAGTCTGCCGTCTGGGCTCGGCTCGCTCCTTTCCTGGCCTTTCTCTTCTTGCTGGCGCTCTACATCGCGACTCTCCATCCCTCGGTGGCGGGTGGCGACAGCGGCGAACTCATGGCGGCTGCGCTTACCGGTGGCGTTCCCCATCCGTCGGGCTATCCGCTTTTCGCACTGCTGGCACGATTGTTCGCTGCGCTTCCGCTCGGGCACTCGCCTGCCTGGCGCGTGAATTTGCTTTCCGCAGTGTCGATGGCAGCGGCGGGAGGTATGGCGTGTGCTGTGGTCCAGTCGTGGGCGCGCAACCCTGCGGCGGGGCTCATGGCAGCGGCGCTCTTTGGCACGAGCCCAGCTGTTTGGTCGAATGCGACGAGCGCAGAGGTCTTCGGACTCAACGCCATGTTCGTGGCCCTGGCATTCCTGCTTTGGTCGCGGGTCGAGCGTACGCTTTGCCGCCGCGAGGTATTTGCCCTGCTTTTCGCCAGCGGGCTTGCCATGTGCAACCACCACACCTTTGTGTTCGTCGGGGCGCCTTTGCTCTTGCGCTCGTTGTGGATCGCACGGCGCAGCCTCGGCGCAAGCGGGTTGGTCCTGGCTCTCGGCCTTGGGCTTTTCGGCTTGCTCCCCCATTTCTACCTGATGCTGGCCTCGGCTTCGGGCGCGGCGGTGTCGTGGGGCGATGAAACCAGCATCGACGGCCTCCTCGCCCTTGTTCTGCGCCGTGACTATGGGACTTTCAGCATGGGCCGGCCAACTGCGGAGAGAGTCTTCGTCACCGAGGGCACGTTCTTCCCGACTCTCTGGCACATGTGGGGTCAAGCATTCCCCCGCCTGCTTTGGTTTGGTCCTCCCCTTGCCCTGGTGGGTTTGTATTCGGGCATGAAGAGCCGTCCGTTACGCCGAGCGGCCTCCCTTCTCCTCGTCGTCTTCTGCTTCTACGGCCTGAGCTACTGCTTTCTGTCCAACCTGTCGTTGGCAAGGCCGCTCTATATTTCTGTCCTGGGCCGGTTCTGCATCGAGTCCGATTTGGTGTTGACCATTGCCGCCGGGTTCGGTCTGGCCGCGCTTTTACGAAGGCTGGGTGCCCGCGGACCCAGGCGTCGTCGGTGGCTGCGCTTGGCTCCGCTCGGTGCGGGGGTGGTCTTTGCTGTGGGCGTTGCTGCTCATGCCGGGGTGGCGAACGGAAGGAACAACACCGTGTTTCGCGATTTCGTGACCACCGCGTTCGCGTCCCTGCCACCCAACGCCATCGTGATCTCGGTGGGGGATGAGGTGACGAACTCCGCCTTCTATCTTCACGAGGTGGAGAAGCTGCGCCCTGACGTCATTCACTTGGGTCGCACCTACCTGGCTGCACCCTGGTACACGGCACGCCAGAGGCTCCTTCATCGCGATCTGTACTTGCCTGAAGGCGGCTATGGCGAACACGGCTGGAACATCAAGCAG
>PMJE01000273.1 GCA_003157315.1 Myxococcales bacterium
TTCGCGCAAAGGCGGCACAGGGCAAGGCACCACGTGCAGGCGGTAGAAGAGATCCTCGCGAAAGCGCCCAGCCTCCACTTCCTTCTTGATGTCGCGATGGGTGGCCGAGATCACCCGCACGTCCACGTGCACGGTCTCTTCGCCGCCCACGCGTTCGAATTCCTTCTCTTGCAGAACGCGCAAGAGTTTGAGCTGCAGGTTGGGCGTCATGTCGCCCACCTCGTCGAGAAACAGGGTTCCCTTGTCGGCTAATTCGAAGCGGCCCAACCTGCGCTTGATCGCGCCGGTAAATGCGCCCTTCTCGTGCCCGAACAATTCCGATTCGAGTAAGGTTTCCGTCAGCGAACCACAATTGACCTTCACGAAAGGGCCGTCCGCCCGCTTGGAGCGGCTGTGCACGGCGCGCGCCACCAACTCCTTGCCGGTGCCCGATTCACCATAGATATGCACTGCCACGTCAGCCGGGGCCACCTTCTCGATGGTCTCAAAAAGCGCGCGCATCTGCGGCGCCCGGCCCACCAGCTCACCTAGACCATAGCTTAGGGCGGCGTCGGCGCGCAGGACTTCCACCTCGGCCTCGGCCCTCTGCCGCGCAAGCTTCTCGTGGCGCATTTCCAGCGCGCGCTCGACCTTGAGGCGCAGGACCTCGGGCGCAAAAGGCTTCTGCAAGAAAGTCCATGGCACCCAGGCGCATGGCCTGCACCGCCGTCTCAACCGTGCCGAAAGCCGTCACGATCAGCGTCGGGCACGATGGGTCGATGCGCTTGACTGCCTCCAGAACCTCCAGGCCGCCGACGCCCTCCATTTTGAGGTCGGTGATGACGAAATCCGCGGCTTGTTTCTTCAGCGCAGCCAGACCTTCACTGCCCGAGGCCGCGGTCACCACGTCGTGACCCATGCGCCGCACCGTGACCGCCATGCCCTCCCGCATGGTCTCGTTGTCGTCGATGATGAGAACGCGCGCCATGGCAGAACCATACTACGTGGGCGGCCGGGTGCGACTCGTGAAACGGAAGCGGGCGCCGCCTTCTTCACCGCGGTCCACACTCACCTCGCCACCATGATCGTGCGCGATCTCGCGCACGAAGGCCAGACCCAACCCGATTCCCCTCTCGCGGGTGGTGAAGAAGGGGGTGAAGATCTTGTCCCCCAACTCCGGCGCCACGCCGGGGCCGCTGTCGCGTACTTCCCATTCGACCAAACCGTTAGCCCTGCGCGCGGCGACCACCACCTGGCCGGGAACGCCCGCTGCGACCATGGCGTTCTTGACCAGGTTGATGAGGGCGCGGCGCAGTTGGCCTCGGTCACCTTCGGCAACCAGGCCCGGGGTGGCCTCGGTACGCAGCGCAGGCCCCGTGCCAGCGGGGAACCGACAAATCTCGCACACCTCATCCAGCAAAGGCGCGACGGGGACGGGTTCCATCACGGGCGGCGACCGGCGTGCGAATTCCAAGAAGTCGGACACCACGTTCTTGAGGTAGCCGATCTCGCGCTCCACCCGCGCCACCTCGGCCAAGCGCTCGGGTTCATGAGCTAGCCCCTCGCGCAGCAGGCCGGCATAGAGCTGCAGGCCGCCCAAAGGGTTGCGCACCTCGTGCGCAATCCCCGCCAGCATCATCTGCATGCGTTCGTCGCGCGCCTGCAGCGCGGCCCGCATTTCGTCCAGGCGAGCCGCGAGATAGCCAATCTCGTCCCGGGTCTCGACCGCCACCGGGCGGGCCAGATCGCCGCGCCCGATCCTTTCCGCGGCTCGTGCCAGGCGCGCCAGCGGCCTGGTCATCCGGCGCGAAAGCCACGCCGCCAGCACGGCGATGAGGACCATGCACATGCCACCGCCCGCCACCAGCCAGCGTCGAAACGCGGCCAACTGAGCGAAATACTGCGCACTGCCCTCCACGACAACGAATCCCGCAGGTTCCCCTCCGCCCACACGGGCATAGCCGCGCTGATAGGGTCGGCCATCGCGTCCCCAGAACAGGGGAGAGCCTGCCAGGGCGCCAGCCGCAGCCCGCTCAATCTCGGGCTGGTCGGCGCCCAGTTCGTAGGCGTGCGCGCCTAGCGCCACCAGTCCCTCAGTATCGCCTCGCCCAGTCAGATCGCGGGCAACCAGCAGAACCCGCCGGACGCCCATTCGCTGCCGCGCCAGTTCGATGCGCCGGGTGAGATTGGCGTAGGTGTTGGATTGCTCATCACCGAGCCCGATGGCCGTGAACTGCTCGGGCAGGATCTGCATGGCGATACCGGACGCGGCCGTGGCGAGTCGCTGGCCTAGTTCTTCCTCCAGCGCGCGTCGTGCCACCAGATGGGCCAGCATGCCGAACAGCACCAGCGCAACCACCGCCGGTAGCAGTACGGCCACCAACATCTTGGCGAGGAGTCTTGCCTTTGGGGGCCGGGTGAGCATCCCGCTGCCAGTGTACCAACGGCAGGCCCTGGCTGTGTGGATGAAACTACTCGCGTACGGTGCGGTTCCAGGCGTGTCGCTCAGGGCGTTGCTGTCGATGAACTCGCGGGCAAGTCCTCTGGCTGTCCGGCACGCAACATCACGCGAATCTCGGCGCAAATCGCGTCGTAGACCAGGGTCTCGATGCGGCTGCGTCCGTCCTGGGCAAGCTCCACGAAGGTGGCTGCCATGCGCACGCTGCCCCGCAATGGGATGTTGGCCACCACTCGGCAGCGACCCACCACTGGTTGCGTGTCGCGGCCGAGTTTCAGGCGAAAGGGAGCCAAGGTTCCCACGGCAGGGGCCTCGCCCACCAGCGCGGACAGCCCACTTGTGCTGAGGTCCTGGGTGAGCGACGATGTCTTGCCAGTGTGCAGGTCGAATTCAATCGGCACAGCGCGCGCCACCCGAACCGCCTGGCGTGCGCCATCATTGGCGCGAATCTCAAGCCGCTGGGCCAGAACCAACATTGCGCCCAGGTCAGCGCGCGCCTGCATGTAGGCAGGCAGCAGCGTTACCCCCAAGCTTCCTTCCTTGAACTTGTCGTGCCATGAACAAAACTGGGCCAGCCAATAGGTGAGCCTCGTCGCGGCCATCGAGTTCCTCCCTTGCAGAACCCAACCGGGTACCGATCTAGTTACTCGGCACATTGGGGCAGGTCCTTAGGACTAGTGAGAAGAAAGATCTAGATTCAACCTGGGTCACCGGCGATGCGGCGCACGGCTGCCAGAAGAAGATCGGTCTGGAACGGCTTGACGATCCAGCCCTTGGCCCCGGCGCGCTTGGCCCGGGCGATGAGTTCTGGCGATCCATCCGTTGTCAACATGACCACCGGCACAGGCAGTCCGGTCGCGTCGCCCCTGATGCTGTCGAGAAACTCGAGTCCGTTCATGTGCGGCATGTTGAGGTCGCACAAGACCATGGCGATCTCCGCGTGTGCACGCAATGCATCCACGCCTTCCCGTCCATCACTGGCTTCGACGATCTGGTACCCTGCCGACGTCAGGGTTAGCGACACCTGCTGCCGAACTGTAAGAGAGTCGTCCACGATGAGTACGGATTTCTTGCTCATGACATTGCGCCGCAAGACCTAGAAAAGGACTATCGAACCTTCCCTAAGGGCCGCTCCTTCCTCGTCCGAAGGGCTTTCCGCAAGTCGGAAACCAGCTCCTATTTCAAGTTCAAGCCAGCCATCCAACACCATTCCATCAATGGCGAAAGAGATGGGAGTCGGGGTGGGCCGCAGACTGGAGGAAAGACGCAACCTTTCGGCCAATGCACTTTGCGGAACACTGAGAGCCACACTTACCCCGTAGGCCAACAATCGGTTGCGAAGGCGGCCGACCGACTGGTTCACCATTTCGCAGGCCCAGTCGGTGAGGTCGCGCGGTGTCACGGTGGGGGGCAAGGGATGCAGCCGCGCAAAGAGCTTGCTGGGACCGACGAGGGTGAACGAGCCGCGAAGGTCATTGTTGCAGAAGCCGCTGAATGCCGCGATGCACTCGCCGGTCGGCGGCGACTGCCCTACACCTTGAGTCCGCTCGGGCCTGGCCCCCAATTCGGTAAGCAATTCGGACGTGCACTGGGAGAGGATCTCTGCCAATCGTGCTTGGTTGGAATCGCCAGGCATTACCGCCTCATTTCGCTTCATTCGGTGGAACCGGCGAAAAACTGAAGTTCCCTAGACAACACGCCCGTCAAAGTAACTCCCTGGGGATCTCGATCTCGGTTCCCGTACGCCGCAGCACCGTAGGTGAAACCACCACGCGATTGCGACCACTCGCTTTGGCCTGATACATGGCGTGGTCGGCTCGATCGATGAGCACCTCAGCGTTGTCGTTCACCTCAAGACAAGCGATGCCAATCGAAACAGTCACCGGTACACGCTGCTTCTTGTTGTCCAATACCGACATGCGTTCCACTGCGCTGCGGATGCGCTCGGCCGCGATGCGAGCACCCGACTCGGGAGCACCCGACAATACCACCACGAACTCCTCACCTCCCCAGCGGCCCACTATGTCTGTCTTGCGCGCGTGGTGAGCGAACAAGCGGCCGAGCGCGGCGAGCACCTGATCGCCCATGGCATGTCCGCGCTCGTCGTTAATCAACTTGAAATGGTCGACGTCAAGCAACAGGAGTGACATGGGATAGCCGTGGCGCTCGGAACGAGCCTGTTCCACGTCCAGGGCGGCGAGCAGCGCACGACGATTCATGATTCCGGTCAGCGGATCCGTGGTGGCTGCGTGCTGGGTTTCCTCGACCAGCAGTGCTATGCGCAAGGGTCCGCCCAACTCGCGCGCCACGATATCAAGAATGCGCACGTCCTGAGGATCCCCAGCCCCCTTCTGGCTGAGAGCAATGTAGGCGACTATCTCCTGGCCAAATTCGACGGGACGAACCAGCGGCTGGGCGTCGGCGGGCTCCGCGGAGGCGTCTTCATCCTCGATGCGCAGGATGGTGGTCTCCCCGGGAAGACCGAGAGCCTGGCGCGCTTCCCGCTCGCATTCCCCGCGCGCGGCCGGGTGCGCATGCAGACCGACGTGCGAAGGCCGACCTACCGCCAGCGCTAGCCAACGGTACGACATGACCTGGGAGAAAAATTGGGTGAGCAGATCGAAGAGCCGATCGAACGCTCCGCAGGTTGACAACGCGCGCACCTCGGACGCGAGCACCGACTCAAAAAGCGCCGCATCCAGCGAAGCCGCGATGCGATCACGAATGGCGGACTCGGCATCTTGCAGCTGGGTGAAGAACCCATCTTCCTCGGTGGCCACCTCAACCACAGAACGGCCGAGGGCCCGCACCAGATCCCCCATACGGCCCTTGACGACGTAGGCGGCGGCACCCGCTCGTTCGGACCAGAAGCGGTTTCGCGGACTGTCGGGACCGCGCAAGATAACCGGCACACGCTCAGTACTAGGCTCGGCCCGCAAAAGCCGTGTGAGTTGCACTCCGGAAATACCTGTCATCCACAGATCCGCAATGACGGCGGAAGGTGGGCTGCTGAGCGCGGCGTTGGCTCCTTCGACGGACGCTGCAAATCCCGTTGTCTTGTAGCCCTGCATACGCAGACGCTCAATCAGAACGTCGCGGGTTTGCTCCTCGGGATCGATGAGGATGATCGAATGCCCGCTGCTCATACCTATGGAAATCGCCAGAAAGCTCCCATCTGTTTAGCCGAGGCAGGCGGCTCGTTGGATCACCGGGCGAAAACCGTGGCAGCCAGGGCCAAACAGCCTGGATCGAGGAGTACCCCGCAACCGATGGCATCATGAATCTGCGAGTATCCCCGCCAGCGCACCGTGCCGGTCAAGGTCTTGGCGCCATCCGGCGCTTGCACGACCACCCAGACGTGGTCCCCCACGCCAACCGACTCGGGGAAGGCACCGGTTGGGACCACAAAGAACCCCGAGGCTGACACATCGCAAAGCTCAGCCGCCTGCCCATCGCTTTCGCGGTTCACCCAAGACACATGGACCAAACGCAGGCCTCGGGGATCACGCCGACGTTGTGCGCTGACAGCCATTGACTCTCCCATCCCCTTCGGCTGATGGGAGGCAGGCTTGAATCCTCACTGCCAAAGGCACGCACGCGTTGCCGGAAGCGAGCCAACTGTGCCAACTGGTTCAAGTTTTTCGCCGGTTCTGCCGCTTCTGCTTGCAGAGGATTCGCGATGAGGACGAGCCTACGAGCGAAACTGGTTCGAACCATGATCGCGACGCTGATCGTGGTTTCGACGGCAACGCTNNCACCTACGCGCCAGCATCGAGCACAAGGGCAGCGGGCTGGTCAGCAACCAAGCCTTGGGCCTGCGCGATCTGGTCATGGACAACGCGTTTGGCGACGTTTCCCGCTTGGTCGAGCGCACCTTGGAAAAGGATGAACAGCTGGTCTACGGGCTCTTTCTCGACGAGCAACAGAAAGCATGGGGCTTCGCCACGCGGCAAGGTGCGGCCAAGGGCGCAGACGATTGGAAACGGCTCAACATCGATGTGAAGGCCACGGAAAGACCCGGGGTGCAGGTCATCTATCGGCGCGCGCTGGGGCAGAACGTCTTTGAGTTTTCGATGGCGGTTGTCGACGACAAGGGCAGCGCTTTGGGCATGGTCTACTACGGCATGTCGGACGGGCCGTTGCAGCAGGCCTTGAGTGAGGCCCGAGCCGATTCCCGACGCTCGCTCTTGCTCACGGTGGGATTGCTGCTCTTGCTCGGCACGGTGACTATCGTCATGGGGGCGTTGCGCAGCCGACGATCCGCTGCCCGCATCACCCAGCCGGTGACCGATTTGACCATGGCGGTGAACACCCTGGCTTCTGGCCGGCGCGACATTCGGGTCAACATCTCAAGCGGCGACGAGCTGGAAATCCTCGGTGGCGCTTTCAACAACATGGCGGCGGAATTGAAAGATTCCTACGAGCGCTTGGAGAACATGAACCGCACCCTGGAAATCAAGGTGCAGGAACGCACGCGCGAGCTAGCGGATCGCAACCGTGACATGCGCTTGGTCATGGACAACGTCAACCAAGGCTTCCTCACGGTTTCGACATCGGGGCAGCTCGCGCAGGAACGCTCGGCCATCGTTGACCACTGGTTTGGCTCATACCAAGGCGAAACCAAGTTCGTCGACTACATTGCCAAGGTCGACGCGATGTATGCCGCCAGTTTCGGCATGGGCTACGAGGCATTGATCGAAGACTTTCTTCCGCGGGAACTGTGCATCGAGCAGATGCCGGCTCGCCTGCGCCATGACGGCCGCGAGTTCCGTTGCTCCTACTTCGCCATCTCGAAGGGCGCTGAGTTCGATGGCCTGCTCATCGTTATCAACGACGTGACCACCGAACTCTTGCACGCCCGCCAAGAAGCTGAGCGCAAGGAGATCCTCGCGATGTTTGAAGCGCTCACCAAGGACCGCACTGGGTTTCTTTCGTTCATCGACGAGGCCAACGACCTGCTAAAGCAGGTCACGGGCGCCGACCTGCCGACCCAGAAACGGAACCTGCACACCTTGAAGGGCAACGCCGGGCTGATGGGGTTCTCCATCGTCGCCAGCCTGTGCCACCAGGCCGAGGATGAACTGGCCGAACGGCGAGAGCCGCTGCCCGCCGAAGCGCTGGCACCGCTCGAACGGCGTTGGCACACGTTGAATGAGGCCCTCAAGTCATTTTTGGGCGACAAGGGCCGCGATGTACTTGAACTCAGTGCCAAGGAAATCGAGAAACTCGAACAAGAGATCCGCGCGGGTGCGCCCACCGAACATGTCCTGGATCGTTTGGCCTCGTGGTGGTTGGAGGCGTCCGAGCTGCCGCTTAGGCGCCTGGGCCGCTACGCCACGGCGCTCGCTGGCCGGTTGGGCAAAGGGGAGATCGGGATCGAAATCCAAGCCCACGGCGTGCGCTTGGCGCCCAAAGCCTGGGCTGGCTTCTGGACTGATTTGGTTCACGTCGTGCGCAATGCGGTCGATCATGGCTTGGAGACGCCGGCCGAGCGTGAAGGCGTGGGCAAGGCCGGACAGCCCAAGCTGCGCCTCTCAACCTCGGTCAGCAACCGCAAGTTGGTAGTCGAAATCGAGGACGACGGCCGTGGCATCAATTGGCAGCGGGTGAAGAACGCCGCGGGCAAGCTGGGGCTGGCCACCGCTACTGAGGACGATCTTATTCGCGCGCTGTTTTCATCGGGGCTAACCACCAAGGCCGAGGTCACCACGCTTTCCGGCCGTGGCATAGGTCTGTCCGCGGTCCGTCAACAGGTGAGTGACCTAGGCGGCCACATCACTGTCACCAGCAAACCCAACCAAGGCACCTGTTTCCGCTTCACCTTTCCTCTGCCCGACGTGGGACCGCGATTCGGCGTAGAGACCGTGGAAGAGGCGGCCTAACCACGGCTTCTTTCCTACGCTCCGCAGATCTTCCGCGCTGCCGCCAACAACAGATCGGCCTTGAAAGGTTTGATGATCCATCCTTTCGCACCGGCCTTCTTGGCGCGATCAATGAGCTGCGGGTGGCCTTCGGTGGTCAGCATCACCACTGGCACCGCACATCCCGCCTGCCTGAGCGATTCCAACATCTCCAACCCGTTTGCCCGGGGCATGTTGACATCGCAGAGTACCAACGCGAGGTCAGTGGTCTTCTGAATAGAGTCGAACCCTTCCAAGCCATCGACCGCCTCCATGACCGTGAACCCACCCTGGTTCAGGGCCAACACCACCTGTTGGCGCACGATTTGCGAATCGTCAACGACAATGATTTTCTTCGACATCAACCGCTCCTCTTGCGCTTCCCCGATGAGCTCTTCTGGCGTTGAAAAGAATCATTGTTGATCGTGCCGCCGGTCAAAAATCCTGCGAGGGATGGACAGCCGATCCCTCCCCAGCCGCTGCGTTGCTCCTCGGTCACATAGGGTCGAGTCCCAGACGCAGCGAAATGCCCAGACTACACCATGGACATCGGAGCCTTCCCGGTCGAACTTGAATGACGAGCAGCCACCGGGC
>PMJE01000652.1 GCA_003157315.1 Myxococcales bacterium
GCGGCGGAGGCGGCGGAGGCGGTGCTGCAGGGGGCGGCGGTGCTGCCGGAGGCGTGGCCCCCGCCACCGGAGGCGGTGTGGGCGGCAGATCGATCGGCGTCACGCACCCCGAGAGGTCGAAGATCATGAATTCCAGCGCCTTCTCCTGCGCGGAAAGTCCGGTCCGAGCGGAACAGCAAGTGGGAAATACCGTGCTGCCGGTGGACGGATCTCCCGGGAAGCCAGTGGATGCGGAATCGCTCACGTGCAAAGCGGTGTAGACAAACTTCCCGCACTGTCCTGCTGCGCCGGCGTCCGCCGGCGGGTTGATTGGAGTGTTGAAAGAGAGGTAGTGGGTATATTGCGCCGCCGTTCCTGTGACACCCGCGTCGGGCGGCGGGACACCCGCGTCGGTACGCACGGGTTCGAAGATCCATCGCTGCGAAGGCGGTTTGATTTGGTCAATGGCGGTGTATTTCACGCTGCTTGACAGAGTCAGGTGCCCGGCAGTTGTGGATGCGCCGACGTTCCACAACCAGCTAGCGAACGCCACACCCTTGGGGAATGATTGGTCGATAAGAGTATCTCGCGAAACCGTTCCGATCTGCCCGGTCCCAGGGTTTGGTTCATTCGGGTCGTTGTACCAAGTCGCCACATTGCCGAAGGTGGAAGGATAGTTCGTCGTGCCCGTGAAAGAACGGATCCACGCCCAGTGATAGTGTTCGGCAAACACGCGCCCACCGGCATTGACATATGCCTTCATCCGGTCGACCGCGGCCGGGTTGGGAATGTAGGCCCGACCCGAGCTGGTGGTGGGGTCCTCCTGGGAGCCGCCACAGTTGAGCAGGATGACGTCGTACTGGTTCAGGTGCACCTGGCTATCCCACAGAGTCGTCGTCGCATCAGGATATGTTCCTGTGCTCCCAGTCACCTGGTTGCAGGTGTCGGAGTTCTTCGACTCATTGTACAACCGGACCGAGCCCGAGCCGCTTGGCAGGGTGAATTCAGATGCGTCTACACCAATCCGGCGAAGCAGACACTGCAGGCGCTCGGTAGCGTTTCCGTCGGGACTTGTAGCACGCCCAGCCGCGATGGCAATCTTGGGTATGCTCAGGTATTGGTCGTTGTGGAACGGACTGTTGGGGTCGTTGTAGTCAGTATGGATGTTTCGTGGCAGGCGCAACAGGGCTACCGGCGAGGTTTCGACAATCGGATTATCCTTGCACTGGTTGGTGACCAGCGACGCAGAAATGGTGACCTGACGCCGCCACTTGCCGAGTTGCATGACCAGCGGGAAATCAACGCCCCAGGGCACGTTGTTCAGGACAAAATGTCCGCTGGCATCGGTCAACGCTGTCGCAATCGGCTGGCCCGACACCTGGCCGTCGCAAGAGACGCAGCTCACCGCACCTGTGGAGATCGGGTCCAGCCCAGCATTCGGGATGGACACGATCACATTGTACAGTGGGTTGTAGCCCGCGGGATCGTACACTGTGCCGCTGATGCTGGTGGTGGCGGTGCCGCTGCAGCGAACCCGCTTCAGGCACAGGTTGCCACAAGTTTCGCAAACGTTGGCCGTCACCGCACCGCAGGCCACTCCGCTCGAACAGGTTGGTGGGCAGCTCAACGTTCCGCCACATGCATCCCCGATATTGCCGCAGTATTGCTGCACGCCCTTGGCGTTGTTGCAGGTGGCTTTCACGCAGTCAACCCCGCCCACGCAGACATTCTTGTCGCCACACGCCCAGTTGCTGCCGGCAGCCGAGCAGTCCGTGCCGCAACTAAGCGAGTTGCCGCATCCATCGCCGATGGTTCCACAATATTGGCCTCCCGAGGCCGGCGTGCAGGTGAGTGGCGTGCAGCCAGCGGTCGGGCCTGCCTTGCACAGGCGGTCCTGGCAGGTCCATCCGTCCTTGGCGCACGTGTTTCCACAGTGGAGAGTTGATCCACACCCGTCGCCGATGTCGCCGCAATACTGGTCCCCAGACGCCGTGGTACAAGTCTTCGGTACACAGCCAGCGGTTGGCCCTGCCTTGCACAGACCGTGGTCACACACCCAGCCATCTTTGGGGCAAATCACACTGCACTCAAGTGTTCCGCCACAGGCGTTCCCGATCTCTCCGCAGTAATTGTCCGTGCTCGACGCTACGCAAGTGAGCGGCTTGCAGGTTGCATCGCCAATGCACACGTGATTGCCGCCGCACACCCAGCCGCTGCCGGCGGCCGAGCAGTCTGCGCCGCAACTGATCGAGTTGCCGCAGCCATCCCCGATAGTCCCACAGTAGTGTCCCCCCGCGGCCGGATCGCAGGACAAGGGCGTGCACGCTGGCGGCTGGCCCTTGCACAGATTGTCCTGGCAGGTCCATCCGGTCTTCGCACATGTGGTCGTGCAGTCGAGCGAGTTGCCGCAGCCGTCGCCGATGTTTCCACAGTATTGGTCGCCGTTTGCGGTCGTGCAGGTCAGTGGCACGCAGCCAGAGCTGGGCCCGGCTTTGCACTGCCTGTCCTGGCAGGTCCACCCGGTCTTCGTGCAGATGGTTCCACAGTCTACTGTCGATCCGCACCCATCCCCGATTTCACCGCAGTATTGGTCGCCGTTTGCGGTTGCGCAGGACCGCGGTACACAGTTGGCCGTGGGCCCAGCCTTGCACAAATTGCTCTGGCAGGTCCATCCGTCTTTGGTGCAGGTGGCTGGACAGTCAAGCGTTGATCCACAGCCGTCCCCGATCTCACCACAGTACTCGTCCCCGGATGCTGTGGTGCAGGTTTTGGGCACGCAGTGAGCGACCGGCCCCGCCTTGCACAGGCCGCTGTTGCACACCCAGCCATCCTTGGGACAGGTCGAGCCACAGTCGAGGGTTCCGCCACAGCCGTCCCCGATTGCCCCGCAGTAGTTGTCCACGCTTGACGCCGCACAGGTCAGGGGCTTGCAGGTCAAGTCCCCCTTGCATATGTTGTGGTCGCACACCCAGCCGGCCCTGGGACAGGCCATTCCACAGTCGAGCGTGCCACCGCAGGTGTCACCGATGGTCCCGCAGTAGTGGTCGCCGCTCGTCGCCTCGCACGTTGCCGGCGTGCACACCCGTAGGGCCCCCTTGCAGATGTGGTCCGCTCCACAAGTCCATCCGGTGGGACAGTCGTTGCCGCACTCAAGCGTGCCGCCGCAGCTATCTCCTACGGTTCCGCAGTAGTGATCTTTGCTCGAGGTGGTGCAGCTCAGGTGGGCACAGATGCCCACGCCCCCCTTGCAGACATGGTCGTCCCCGCAGGTCCAGCCCAACGGGCAGTCATTCCCGCACTCAAGCGTGCCGCCGCAATTATCTCCCACGGTTCCGCAGTAGTGGTCTCCAGTTGAGGTCGCGCAGGTGATCTTGGTGCACACCCCAGGTAGCCCGATGCATAGGTTGTCGTTGCAAACCCATCCGGGCTGGGGACAATCCGTCGGACAGTCCAGCGTGCCCCCGCATCCGTCCCCGACCTTGCCACAGTACCGTCCCCCGCCTGCCGTGTCGCAGGTGGCCGGCGTACACGCCGGGGGCCCGCCCACGCACACGGAATCCACACATTTCCATCCCGCGGGACAGTCCGCCCCGCAGTCGAGTGTGCCACCGCAGCCGTCGTTGATCTTTCCGCAGTAGTGATCCTTGTTGGCAGTCGTGCAGGAAGCCAGCGTGCAGACGGGTGGTATAGCCTTGCACACGTTTCCGTCGCAGGTCCATCCTGCAGGACAGGCGCCGTTGCAGTCGAGCGTCCCGCCACAGCCATTGCCAATGGTCCCACAGTAGTGGTCGCCGCTCTCCGTCGCACACTTCAGCGCGTTGCACACCTTCGACGAACCCACACAGAGGTTATCGACGCAATCCCATCCCGAAGGACAGTCATTGCCGCAATCGATGGTGTTGCCGCAGCCATCGCCGATCTTTCCACAGTAGTTGTCCCCTGTGCTCGCCTGGCAGGTTACCGCATGACAGACGGTGGGATCGCCCTTGCAGATATGGTCAGCTCCGCATGTCCACTTGTCCTTCGGGCAGGTCGTGCTACAGGGCAGCGTCCCACCGCAGCCGTCCCCAATGGTTCCGCAATAGGTCCCACTTGCCACGGTGCACCCGGTGAGGCAATCGCTTCCTCCGCACACGCTGTTCTTGCACGGCTTGTCGGCAGGACAGCCGCCACAATGCAACGTCTGTCCGCAGCGGTCGCTGACATCTCCGCAGTACTGAGTGGCTCCTGAGCTGCAGGAAATTGGCTGACAGATACCGCCATCAGAAGTTCGCGGTTCGGGTGGTACCAGGATTGGGCCACCACCGTCGGAAGCGGGCGCAGGGCCGCCCTCGCGTGTCCCGATCCCCGCCGGCGCATCTGCCGATGAGTTCCCTATGTCGTCGACACTGCAGCTCGCGGTCCACGCCAAGGAACAGACCAGCCATCCCTGAACGATAGCTCTCCCCTGACGGCACCAGGATCCCGTCAAACGGCTGACCGATACAGTTCGCCTCATCGCGTGTCTCCTCGTCGCATGTTTCTCTGTTGAGCCTACTCTCCATAGGCAAAGTTGACAACAAATGAAAAGTGAGCGTCATTACGTATCATACGGCATACCACATGTGGGCATGCGTCGGCTGAATGCTGGTCGTCGGGTCACATGTCTCTGGCGAACTTCTGTGCTTCGCCCTAGACTCCCTGCCATGTCGAAGGGTCGCAGGCTCTGTCTGCTCTTGCTTCTCGGAGTCTCGTTGGCGGGTGGCTGCTCGAAGAAAGCTAAGCAGACATCTGTGGCAAGGCAGTCACTCACCTCTTCCACCGCGGAAGCCCGGGTCGCTCCGATGCCGCCCCCGCCGCCACCGCCGCCCCCGCCGCCACCGTCCAACCGGCGCGGCGCACCGTGAATCGCAACACGTTTTCGTAGCGGTCGTAGACCCAGCGCAACAGCGGGTTGTCCCAGGTCTTGCAGCCGTTGCGGAAAAGGTAAGTGGCCAGCACCGGAATCAGCGTGAGCGCCAGCAGCATGGAGCCCAGCAGCGCGTAGCACACGGTGTACGCCATGGGCGTGAACAGGCGGCGCTCCACGCGCTCCAGGGTGAACAACGGAATATAGGCGGAGATGATGATGAGCAGCGAAAAGAAGATGGGCCGCTCCACTTCCAGCGCGGCGTTCGCAATGGTTTCGAACACGCTGCCGGATTTCCGCCGGGCGTGTTCGCGCTCCTGCAAAAGGTGCACGATGTGCTCCACCATCACCAGCGTGCCGTCCACGATGATGCC
>PMJE01000490.1 GCA_003157315.1 Myxococcales bacterium
CCACTGCCTTGCGAACCACCACTGGCTTGCGAACCACCACTGGCTTGCGAGCCGCCACTGGCTTTGCCGCCAGACCCAGTTTGGCCACCTGAGCCCGGGTTGCTGCTGCCTCCTGCGCCACCATTCCCGTCACCGCTTCCGGCCACAGGGATGCAGCCCTCAACCAGCAGGACTGCCAAACCACTCATGACGAAAAAATACCTAAGGGATGAGCCTTGACCGCGATCGCGGATGCGAATGTTCAACATTGGGCGATGCTAGCACAGGTGCGTTCCTCCGCAGAAGCGGCAGACCGCCGCCAACTCAATGCGCTACTCCTCGCGCTAGTGCTGCCCGCCAGAGGAATCACGAATGGCCACTTCATTCCGCCGTTGAACCGCTTGACGCAAATGGGGGCACACCCTCCGTAAATCGAACTAGCGCCGCTTCGCCTTGTGCTGCGATTCGGCTTCCCGGATTGACCATCGGCTCAACCGCTGCGAAACTTCTGGCAAGCGGCGCTAGTGTGACGGTGCGCACACCGACTCGCAATAATGGGCTGCTAATATCCAGGGTCCAGGGCTTGTCTGACATGCAAGTCCGTCACTAGGAAAACGGAGGTCCACAATGCGGCTTACCTTGGTTGGCGCTGATCTCGAAGAGAACCTGGGCATGGGCATGATTGCGGCGGCCGCGACCGCCGCCGGCCACCGGGTGGAGGTACTGGCATTCAACGACAGCGGTCAGACGCCCGACCTGGCCAACCGGATCTCGTCGAGTGGCCCGGACGTGGTCGGCCTGGCAGCCCAGTTCCAGCACCGAGGTACGGACTTCCTAAGGCTGGCAACCGCCCTGCGCAACTCCGGGTTTCGCGGACACATCACAGCCGGGGGCCATTTCGCCACCATGGGCTATGCGGGCGTTTTGGCTGGTCGCTATGGCGTAGACAGCGTGGTCCTCTACGATGGGGAGGACACGATCGTCGATCTGCTCGCGGCGCTTGCGGCTAGGCGAAGCCTGGAGGAGGTGGCCGGCCTTGCGTTCCGCAACGCGAGTGGAGCGGTGGTGCGGACCGCACCACGCTTTCTGCCGCAGGACCTTGATGCCTTGCCCATTGTCCAACGCTATCGGCCGCACACGCGGCACATGCGCATTCCCTTTGTTCCAGTGAGCGGTGGCCGCGGCTGCTGGGCTTCTTGTAGCTTCTGCTCGATCACGACAGTCCTGCGCGATGCACGCGCCCACGGTGCACACAGCAAGCTTCTGCGACTTCGATCGCCGAATGATGTCGCGGCCGAGATGGCTGTGCTGGCCCGAGCCGTAGGCGGCAGCGCAATCTTCTGCTTCCACGACGAGAACTTCCTTCTGCCCCGGCCCGCCGACAGCCTGGCGCGGGTCGAGGCAATCAAGCGGTATCTGGATGATGTGGGCGTGGAGCGCGCGGCCTTCGTGGGCAAGTGCCGCCCCGACACCCTCACGCCTGCACTCGCGCGGCGCCTGGCCGAGCTGGGCGTGATTCGCCTGTACGTCGGCATCGAGAATGCCTCGCAGCGCGGGGCCGGCCACCTGAATCGGCGTGTCGCGGTCGCGTCCATGGGGCAAGCCCTCGACGCCTGCACCGAGGCGGGCATCACCCCCTGCTACAACTTGCTGCTGTTCGAAACTGAGACCAGCCTCAGCGATGTGGCCGAGAACATCGCTTTCATGCGCCGCTACGCCGAGACTCCGGTGAATTTCTGCCGGGCCGAGCCCTACCTGGGAACGCCCCTTCATCGCAAGTTGGCAGAAGCCGGCCAGCTGTCTGGCAGCTTCCTCGGCTGGGACTATCGACTGGCCGACGATCGCGCCGAACTGCTCTTCCGCATTTCTTCAGCCGCTTTTCGCGAACGCAATTTCGCCAGCGAAGGCGTGGCCAATCGCTACATGGGGCTCAACTACTCCTGCGGCGTTCTCGACTGGTTCTACCGGGTCGGTGACATTCGCAAGGAGCGCCTGCGCGAACGCGCCCACGAACTGACCAAGAACATCTCGCTCGACACCGCCGAGCTTCTTGAACAGGCGTTGGACTTGGCCGCACAACTGGATCCGCACGACGATGAACGTGTCGCGCGCGAGACAGCTCGGCTCGGTCTGCGGGTGGCAGCGTCGGATCGCGTGTGGCACGCGGCCCTCGATGCCTTGATGACAGACCTGCGCGCCTTCGCGGCCACCGGACGTCGGCGCGAGAGCGTGACCCGGCGGCCGGCCGGACAAGTTGTCCGTGCGGCGCAAGGAGCCGCCTTTGCTGGCTGGCTTGCCCTCTGGGCTCCTGGATGCGCCGATGGCTTGACAGTTCCGTCCGACGGCGGCCGGCGCGATGCCACCCCGGACTACCTGATTGCCGACATGCTTCCGCCCGACGCGGGCCGGCCCGATGCCAGGCCGGACTACATGGTTGTGGATCCCCTGCCACCAGACGCCAGCCGGCGCGACGCCACCCCGGACTACATGGTCGTGGACCCAGCCCCGCCACCGGACGCTCGCCGAAACCCGGACTACATGATTTCCGACATGCTTCCGCCGGACGCCCGCTACGATCTCGAAGGGCCTCCACCGGACGCTGGCCGCCTCGACGGCAGCATCGGCTACGACCCGCCCCCGCCCGACGCGGGCAAGCGCGATTCCGGCATGGTCTACGACCCGGTGCCACCTGACGCTGGCCGCCCGGAGGTCATGCTCGTGGACATGCTTCCGCGCGATGCTGGTGCACGCGAAGCCGGCAAAGACGCGGTCCAGCCGGAGGTTCCGCCGGTCTACGATCCGGCGCCCGCTCCCACCGGCGCGCTGTCTTCGACTCGCGGCGATTCCTCTGCTGACGTTGGCTCCCACTGGGCCAATACAACACCCCGCCGGTCCCCCC
>PMJE01000313.1:0-2790 GCA_003157315.1 Myxococcales bacterium
AACCTTCTCGCCGAGGTTCTCTCGCTCTTGCGCCATCGTGGCTGAGAAAACCTTGACTCCATTGAAGCGTGCCGTCGTGTGCGTCTGACTTTGGGCCATTATTCTTGTTCTTCCTCTCCGGACTTCTCGATGCTATCACCAGCACGGATAAGGCCATCGCTAGCCTACTGCGGCCCCGGAGCGTTCCGCATCTTCACCGTGCAGTCTGCCTCTTCTTCACCCTATAACAGGCTTTGGGGGCCAGGGACAATCATTACCAGCGGAGACTGGAAAAACCAAGAACGCAGCGCGCCATGGGCGTTCAAGGAGATTTGCGCTCGTGGATCTCCTGTCTGAAGTCCAGGTGGTCGAACGACAAGGCGAATGCCAGCAGGTCATCGAGGGCAGCTTGGCCCTCCTCTTCGGCCACAGCCTGCCCAACTCGCAGCAGATCGCCGCAGATCACTAGCGACAGGCGTGAGGCCATTCGACCCAGGCCCTTGCCCCAGGCGGTCAAGTTGATGGCCTCGTACTTACCCGCCAGCCGCCGACTGACTTCCGTGATGCGTGCGCGCGCGGGTGCATCAAGAGCGGCGATCGCATTCCGCGCGCCTTCGAGCGCTGGTTCCTGCACGCGCAGCGATCCCCGGGCTGTGGCGAGTGCGGCCATGACATAGGGGCGCAACTGTCCCCCTGAGCGGACGGAGCCGGCCATCCGTCCCGTGGTGGCGAGCGCCAGGGCGCGGCCCAACCTGAACCCGAGCTCGACGGAGTCGGACTCTGCGAGAAGCGTCGAGCCGCACAGAAGTGTGGGCGTTTGCAGAAGGGCCACGCGCGCGCTACCCCGCAGCACCGGGTGGCACAGCACAGGGGGCGCCTGAATTTCCAGGAGGTCGCACATATAGTGCAGTATCTGACGGAACGGCTCGGGCAGTTGGCTGGGCGGAATAGCTGACTGGTTGTCGAGTCCCACATCTGTGCCGGTGACAGGCGGGAGAACCCCGCAATCAAGCAGAAGCGCGATCAGCGATTCAACGTCAGCTGACTCAAGGCTGTAACCAATGCGGCCCAGCCAGTTGGCGGGTAGTTTGCCCGAGATCCAACGCAAGACCGCGGGCCGGCCTTGGCTCGCCAGCGTGGCAATTCTGTCGTTGCCCGACCCGCGCAGCATCATGGCCGCGGCTGCGATTTCCGCCGCCTCCTGTCTTCCCTGCTGCAGGAACAGGTCGACCAGCCGTTGCCCGGCACCGCCGTCCTCGGGATGGAGCTGCCATCCCGCAGCGATCGCACGAGCCATTTCGCGCCAGCGCGCGGGATCCTCGGCGTTCATCTCAGCCGACTTTTTCAGAAGGTCCACGTCGTCCGGCGCCAGGCGCGCTGCCATGTCGTACGCGATGCGCGCGGAAAGTCGATCACCCAGTTGATTCTCGTAGATGCTGGCCAGTTCGCGCCACAAGCGCTGCCGCAACGGCTGAGCACGCTCTCCAAGAGCGGCGACCAGCCTGCGCAGAAACCCTTCTGCGCCCTTGGCGTCGTTGAGTCGTTGATAGGCCTGCAGCAACAGATCGACGGTGTCAGGCTGGAGCGGCTGCAGTTCCAGGCTTCGCTCAAGATGCTTGCGGGCGGTGGATGCGTCGTTCTCCGTGGCTGCCAGTTGGCCAAGCATGGCGTGCGCCTCCGCCAAGTCGGGATCGAGCGCAAGCGCGTGATGTAGGGCGTTGCGGGCCGGGCCACCCCATTGCGGACCGAAAGCAACCAACTGTGCCCAGCCCAAGTAGGCATGGTACAGCGCCTGGTCTGGCCGGGCGCGCACCGCCGCCTCGAATTTCGGCAGTGATTCGGCGGCCTGCTCGGCGTTGAACAGGCGCATGGCCTCGCCGAAGGCCAGCTCTGCGCCCAGAGGATCAGTCTCGGACGACGAGGGTGGCGCTAGCGTGCGGTCGTAGCCCTGCCGAAGTTGCGGATTGGCGAGAACCCTGGCCGTGTGGTCGATGGCTGCGCGCAGAGCCTCGAGCCTGGCCTGATCAGTGGAACTGAGATCGAGCCCGGCTACCGCGGCGGGCGAGAACTCGGCAGACTTGGCCGCGCAGGCCGCAAGAATCTCCGCGGTCGGGGCTTCGCGGGACACGCCCAAAGCTTCGTACAGGCTCTTGCCACGAATAGCCAGGTAGGTGCGCAGGATGGCTTGTCGCAAAGCCTCGCTGGGCGAGTCGCGGCCAGCTGCGCCCGTCCCGTCGTTTTCGGGCGCCAGGGTGATAGCACGCAGGCCGACCTCCAGGGCGCCGGAGTCCGGTGTGTTTGCCATCTGAGAAAAGGCGGCTTCTGCTTCTGGGGCCGGGGTCGGGGTCGGCGGAACCTGACTGAACAACTCGTCGGGGGTCTCAGTGCGGATGGTGTCGATGGACTTGCCGACCTCGGTCCCCAACTTTTCCAACGAAAGCGAGGACTGCCAAGCATTGGGCACGGGAGCTACTTCAGGTTCTCCGACCGGGTCGCACAGCTCAGCCAGGCCGGTCTCGAGCAGGGCATCGATGGCGGCAATGACTAGATGAGAGTCGTCCCGCAGCGCGAGCGAGCCCACGCTGGTACCGGCTGTCAGGACGAGAGTGATCTCAGCGCCGAAGACCGCTTCGAAACCGGTACGATGCTGCGAGAAGCGACGGGTCAGCTTGACCTCGCGTGCCCCATTTTCGTCAAAGCGGCTGACCAGCTTCTCGGGCGTGGTGCTGCGGAACAGCCCCATGAAGATGATGCGCTCGACGTCCAGTTGGTGCTCGATGACCCGGTCGCCGAAGGTGTCGCCGGGAACAA
>PMJE01000313.1:2837-6873 GCA_003157315.1 Myxococcales bacterium
AGCAGGGTTCCCAGGGCCTCCTGGCGCAGATTCGAGTCGGCGGCGACGATTCTGCCGTCGCGCACATAGATTTCCTTTCGTACCTTGCCGCGAGCCAGAGCCAGCGTGCCGGTCTGAGACCCGTCCATGAGGTCGAAGAGCAGCTTGGAAACCCCTCGCTCGGCCAGCGATCCCGACAGTCCCGGCAAGGTTCGTGAGGAAGGAGCAGGCGGGAAGAAGCGCACGGTTTCCGTCCCTTCCATTGCAATGGCTGCGGGCAGTCCAGCGGGTGTCGAGGCTGGCTGCGCGGCGGTCCGCAGCAGCGGGCCGGGCGCGGGAGCCGGCGCAGGCTCGGTCGCGGCGTGGAGGATCGGACGCGGCGTCGGCGACCCAGGTGGCGGGACAACCGGTCGCGGAGTGTTTTCCGGCGGGAAGGCCCGGCCTTCAACCACCGGCGGGAGAGGGTGAGCCGTGGCAGAGACATTCGCCATCGAGACCGTGGGTCGGCCCGGCACGCGCAGACAAGCCAACATCGCTTCCACCAGATCAGTCCGGGAGAACGGCTTGCGCAAGAAGGTCGCGCGGACATCTTTCTCAAGGCTGGCGGCCAGGGAGGGATCCTTGTAGATGCCGGATATCACGATGAGTCCGACGTCCTGTCCAAACGGGGCTTCGCGCACGGCTCGACAGAATGCGAAGCCATCCATGCCGGTCATGATGAGGTCGGTGACAACTACCTCAGGGCGATCGTTCACAAACATGGCGAGGCCTTGCTCGCCACTCGCCGCTTGCAGCACCCTCGGTCCGAAAGACTTCAGCCTGGCGTCGTCCAGGATGGCCCGTTCCATGGCGCTACGCGCCATGGGGTCATCGTCGACCAGTAGGACCGTGAATGCCATGGATTATTCCATCGGCTGGTCGGCGTCCTGGCTTGCGTGTTGATATCGGAACCCCGCGACCAGAGTCCGCGAGCCACGTCGCACCTTATTTGTTGCGGTTTTCGGTCGTCAGGACGCTGGGAATTCTTGACTCGTCCTGGGTGACCTGGGCGGGCAGGGCGGTTTTGACTTCGGGCATAGCAAGGCCCATCTTGGCCTTCAACTCGGCCAAGGCCGAGTCGGTGCCGGCGCTGCCAGACTCCAGGGCTTTGAATTTCTGCTGCAAAGTGTCCCCGGACAACTCGCCGCCGAGCTCCACCGAGGCATCAGACTCGGCCTCGATCTGGTCCACCTTCTGCGACATGCGCTCGAAGGTGTCGAATGCGCTGGTGTCTGACAGACCTTGCATGGTGTCTTGGATTGCCTTTTGCGCCTCGGCGCGTTTCTGGCGGGCAATGAGGATGTTCTTCTTCCGCTTGGCCTCCTCGATCTTGTCGTTGAGCGTGCGGAGCTGTTCCTTCAGCTTCTCCACCGCGTCCTTCTGTAGCTGCGTCTGCTTGATGAACTCTGCCGCCTGCACCTCGTGCTCGCCCTTGCGCTTGAGCGCCTCTCGCGCCAGGTTGTCGTCGCCGGCGCGCACCGCGAGCATGGCCTTGCGTTCCCACTCCTGCACCAGCTCGGTCTGCTCATCGCGCTGCTTTTCCAGTCGTTTCTGGTCCGCGATTGAAACCGCCACCTGCTTTTTCGCCTCGACCAGCTGGTTCTGCATGTCGGCGACAAGCTGGTTGAGCATCTTCTGCGGATCTTCCGCCTTGGAGATGAGATCGTTGAGGTTCGACTTGATCAGAGTTCCGATGCGCGAGAATATTCCCATGACTGATTCTTTCTTGCCGGGCGCTTGGTTCTCGGTCTAGGCCGCTGCGCGGAATTTCGACAGCGCCGGATAGTGCTTGCTGATGGCCATTCCCATGTCGTCCACCACCGCCTGCAGTTCGCTGAAGTCCAGATCCTCCAAGGGCAGCGAATCCGTGAGCACGACCGCGTTGCCGTCGACGCCAAAGGTGGCGTAGACCATCTCCCTGGCGTTGAGCCGGAGCAGGGTCTCAAAAAGCGCTTCCCGCCGGCCCTGAGGCAGGTCCATCACCTTGAGTCGGAACACAACGACGGGGCCGGCCATGGAGACGAGGAGGTTGTCAAAGCCATTGTCCTTGATGCGCCAGACGTCGTTGCCCAGGTTTTCGTGAGTGACGCCGAGCTTGAGCAGATAAGACTCGATATCTTCACGCGTTTTCATGGAAATCACCTCTAGTTGTTCCCCGGGGCTTGTGAGACAATCCTTGGGCGAAGGGTAGACGATTCCGGGACGGCCTACAAACCTGTTTTCTTGCCGCAGACCTGCGCGGGGAAGTTGAAGCAAACCCATTCCTGTGGTACCCGGAATCGTCCATGCCTATCAATCCTGCTGCTTTGCCGCGCCACGTTGCAATTATCATGGACGGAAACGGCCGGTGGGCGCAGGACAGGGGGCTGCCGCGCATCGAAGGTCACCGTCGGGGGGCGAACGCGGTACACGAGGTGGTGCGAGCCGCGCGTGAGATCGGGGTCAAGGCCCTGACTCTGTATGCATTCTCGGCGCAGAACTGGCTTCGTCCGCCCGAGGAAGTCGGCACGTTGATGCGGCTTCTGCGCGAGTACGTGATCGCGGAACGTGCTGAGATCATGGACAACGCCATCCGGTTGGTCACCATCGGAGACGTGGACCGGCTGCCCGGCTTGGTGCGCGAGCCGCTCGACGCCCTGGTTCGCGAGTCGGCTGGCAACCAAGCCATGATTCTCTGCCTGGCACTCTCGTACGGTGGCCGCGAATCCATTGTCGCCACGACCCGCGCCTTGTGTGAGTCGGTCAAGCGCGGCGCACTTTCGCCTGGCGAAATCACAGAGGAGTGCTTCCAGTCGGCCATGCAAACTGCTGACCTGCCCCAACTAGACCTTCTCATCCGCACCTCGGGGGAGGTTAGGCTGTCGAACTTCTTGCTCTGGGAATCGGCCTACGCCGAGCTCTATTTCACCGATACCTACTGGCCCGAGTTTGGTCGCGACGAGCTGGTGCGTGCCCTCGAATCATACCGAGGCCGCGAGCGACGTTTCGGCCGTACCGGAGAGCAGCTTCGGCGTTTGGGGTAGGCTGCTTAGGGAGGGCTCGACGTGAGGCCGGACCAGAAGAACCTGCTCGTCCGGATCACAACGGGGTTGGTGGCGCTGCCCGTCGTCGGGTTGTTGGTCTTTTGGCGCGAGCCTCTCGGCATGGCGGCCCTGTGTCTCGTGGTGGCGGTTCTGGCTTTGCGCGAGTACACCGCCATGACCATGGCCGGTCGACCCGCGGCCGAGCGCGCGGGTGTCGTGGTGGTCGGCGTGGGCTTGTACCTCGCGCTCTACCTCCGGCCGGAGATGGGCGCGCTGTGGTTCTTGGCCGCCACGCTAGCCGTGGCCATGTTGATGCTGGTGCGCGCAGTCGACATCCCGGCGGCAGGTGCGCGGCTCTACGCCGCGGAATTTGGCGTGTTCTACGTGGGTGGATTGCTGGCCGCTTTGCCTCTCTTGCACCGCAGCTTTGGGCCGGCATGGACTGCGCTAGCCATCGCAGTTGCATTCGCCAACGATACCGGAGCCTATTTCGTTGGCCGGGCGTGGGGGCGGCACAAGATTGCCCCAACGCTTTCGCCAGGTAAGACGGTTGAGGGCGCTGTGGGCGGCCTGGCTGCGGGTCTCACCGTGACATTTGTGGCAGGGTGGGCCTTCATGCCATCGCTATCGGTTGCTGACCGGGTGGCGATCGGGTTGATCGCTGGCGTGGTCGGGCCGGCAGGTGATCTGGTCGAGTCGCTCATCAAGCGATCGGCAGGCGTCAAAGACTCTGGCCGGTCCATTCCCGGCCACGGCGGTATCCTTGATCGCATCGATGCGCTACTCTTCGTAGGCGCCTACATGTACCTCCACCTCAGCCTATTTCGGTAATGAAGGAAGCGGCGCCTTCGAAGTTGTCCCTAAAACGGCAAAGCCCCCGTGGTTGTCCACGAGGGCTGCCAGAATTTCTAAGCAAGGCTGGTTAAGCTTGTCTATCTATGTTAAGCGGTTGAAGAATCTCAACCGCGAGCTCAGGTCACACCGACTTGCGCCGG
>PMJE01000564.1 GCA_003157315.1 Myxococcales bacterium
CAGCGCGCCAGCCTCGGCCCGCTCTTCGATGGACTTGGCCTCGGCCTCCAACTCGGCGGCGATGCGGCGTACGTCATTGCGGCGCTGGGCGATGGTGCGCTCGGCTTCGGCCTCGGCCACCTTCGCGCGCATCTCGGCCGCTGCCGCTTCTTTGGCCGCCTCGTTGTGCGCGTTGGATTCGGCGATCTCCGCCTCCTTGACCACCTGGGCGATCTGGCCGCGGCCGATGCTGGCCAGGTAGTTGGCGTCGTCGGTGACATGCTGGATCTTGAGCACGTCCAGGTGCAGACCCAACTTGGCCAGGTCGTGCTCCACCTCTTGCGACAGTGATTCGGCGAACTTCAGGCGATCCTCGTTGACCTCCTCGGGGGTCAAGGTGGCCAGCACGCCGCGCAGGTTGCCTTCCAGAGTTTCCTTGGCCACTTGCTGGATGTCGCCCGGGCCGCGGCCCAAGAAGCGCTCCACCGCGTTCATCACTACCTTGGGGTTTGACGAGATCTTGATGATGGCGATGGCGCGCACCCGCAACGGGATGCCGACCCGGGTGTAGGCGCCGTTGATGGACACTTCGATAGGGATGCTACGCATGTCCATGCGCTCGACTGTCTCGATGATCGGGAGACGCATGGCCCAGCCGCCAGTCACCACGCGATAGCCCACCAGCGAGCCATCCTCGGTGCGCCGGCGCCGGCCAGAAATCACCAGAAGCTGATTGGGCCGGCAGATATAGAGAAAGTGGCTGATTATTCCCAGCAAGATCAGAAACGCCGCCCCAATCGCCAAGCCCACTACTGCGGCTGCCACAGGATTCGTTGTCACATCAGCCAGGTCAGTCACGATTCCTCCTTCCCAGAATCTTGGTTTTCGTCTGCTGCGGAGTGCAGAGCCGCAGGGGTTGGCTCGACCAGCGCGGTGAAACCGCGCATGCCCACCACCAGCACTGTGCTTTGTGCGGGAATTTCGGTTTCAAGATCGGTTTCGGCCAGAAGATCGGTCTCCACGCCGCCGATCGACAGTCGGATCTTGCTGCGCGCGCCCCGTCGCAGCGGGAGCAGCAGCTTGCCTTCGCGGCCGATGTGGCTGCTGGCCTCAGGCAGTACGCCCACCGCATCGCGGGTCAGGCGGCTGAGCGCCCAGCTCGCACCCCAGCCCGAGCCCAGGCCGCCGACCGCGGCCAAAACCGGAATCAGGGGCGCAGGCGTTCCGCCCAGGGTGAGGGCCAGGCCGGCCAAGCCGAAGAAGGTCACGCCCCAGGTCCAGAAGCGCAGGCTTAGGAAAGGAAGCCTTGCGGCCCACTCGTGGTGTCCCGCGTGATCCGTGCCGCCGTGGGCATCACCCACGTGCGCATCGCCCACATGGGCATCGCCGCTGTCGCTGTCGTGGCCACCGAACATGGAGGCACCGAGTACGATCCCGCCGGCAAGAAAGCACACGATATAGGCAGAGAGCATGAGCGCGACCGTAGCGAATCAAACCACGAACCGCCTTCGCAATCTAGTCCGNNATCAGGCGAGCGGCGGCGAGCCCGAGGCCCAAGAGGCAAAAACTTGGCCAAGCGCCGGCATCTCGATCCGAAACGCTGCGACAGGTACACCCGCTACCCAAGGGACTCCCAGGCTTCTGATCCACCCCGCTGTCGACGGTCGACTCACTTCCGTAGCTGGCAGCAGACAGGTCCGAGCCCGCGCCGCTGCCGCCATCGGCCACCCTGGCGCTCGCGTCGCCACCATCCGAGCTTGGGCCGGAGCCGTCCCACGTGTTGCTCTCGCCGGCGCTCTCAAGGCTGGCGCCGTCGCGTGCACTCTGGGACGTGCTGCTCCCGCCAGCGCCGGCACTGCCATCACCTTTGCCGCCGCTTCCGTCGGCGTTGCTCCCACCAGCGCCCGCGCTTCCCCCGCTGCCGGCAGAGCTGTCAGCTCCCGCACCTGGGGCGTCCGTTTCACCGCTGTCGGTCGTGTTTCCCAACTGTCCGCTGTCACTGGCGTCGGTTGCCTCCACATCGCCGTATGCCCGCCCTGTGTCGCTGTCTGCATTGATGTCCGCTTGGCTGTCGCCGGTGCCGGAATCGCGCGAACTGGCATTGCCCGGGCCGTCCTCGGGTCCTTCTCGGCCGCCGGCCTCCGCGCCCGCCTCGGCATGCTCCCCCCCTGCGTCCGCGTCGGCAGGCGCACCCTGACACGTTGGCTGGCGAAGCATGGTCTCGCCCTGGCACAGGGTGGTCCACGATCCCACGCCGTCCCCGGGGTTGGTTGGGAATCCCGTGCAGTCCGCGGTGGGATTCCAGCCATTGGCATCGTGGCAGGGTGTGAGATCGATGCCCGATTCCGATACCTGTTCTTCCGCCCAGGCTACGTGGTAAGGAACGGACTTGTAGGTGGAGACGCGCGGGTTCGTGCTGCCTCCCACGATCGTGGGGGAACCCCAGTCCTCGCCGATCACACGCCAGGTGCTATCGGGCATCTGGAAGAAGAGTGGCCCGCCGGAATCGCCGTAGTATTCGCCATCCTGGCTGCCTGTCGTCACGTTGATGTCGACGTCTTCAGGACTGGCAGTCACGATGCTTCCGCCGATCGATTTCTTGGTCCCGTAGGCGCCCCTGGGGTTGGGCACCGTCACCCCGAAGCCCACTTCCACAACGGCCGCGCCGGTTGCCAGCGCGGACATTTCACAAGGTGCCATGACCGGAACGATGGGGATGCTGGTCACGTCCTCAGCCAGGATACAGATGCCGAAATCGTTGACTGGGTGTGTGTAGCAAGTAGAGACGGCCACGGTCTTTGCCCCCTGGTCGCGGGTTTCGCCCAGAACGATTGAGTTGGGATCGCCGCCCTCAACCAGACAGTGTTTCGCAGTCACCACCACGCGAGGATGGACGAGTGCTCCGCTGCAACCCACCCCCGCCACCAGCATGACGGCGGTCGGCCACTGGCATGTAGTGGCCAGGTTGCCGCCGACGATGGGCAACACGGTTTCCGAAACCGGGAGCTCCCCAGAGTGACTCTCACAACCGAGCGAACCCGTCGCAGCGATGATGGCCACTAGGGCGCTGCCAGAAGGACGCACGCGCGGCAGTCTACCGCAAAGAACACGCCTACGCGTGTACCGACATGATGTCACCGGCCAGACCAGCCAGGGCATTTAGGCTGCGGTGTTGCCAATAGACTGTGGGGCTGGAGAGAAAGACGATGCGATAGCGATTCTCAGCCGGCAGATCCTGCACGGTGCTAATCCACCATGCAAAGCTCTTGAAACAGGCGGAGTCCATGAATTCAAGCCTGCGCACGTCCACGTTTATCCCGGTGAGCCCGCGCTGCTGGGTTTCGGCGTGCAGACTGCGCACGAACTGGTCCAGCTGTCCCTTCACCGTGCGGTCGGCCGTCCCACTCAACGCGACCTCCATGAGTCGTCCCTTTACGCTTGCTTCCGCGCTGAAGTCGCCATCGCAGATCGCTTGGTGCCAGGGCTCAGCCATAGTGCCTCCTTGGGGAGTCTGATGCCTTGGCCAAGCTCCCCTGCACGAAACGCTGCACGACTGACGCCATACACGACTGACGTGGGATTCTGAGGTCGGGGCTGGGTGCAGTGCCTGGAACCACCAAACTGTGACATCGGCAGCTCCGACGGGGAAACTTGAGTTCTTTCTCCGTCGGGCGAGGAACTGCGGTGACCGTCCGTCCGCTGGTTGTCCTTCTGAGTCACAGAGCTGACCAGGATGTGGACGGCCTCACCGTGAATCGGTCATAGTCAGGCCTGACGTGGCACTGTTGGGCAAACATGCGCGGCGCAGCTAGCCAACGCTTCGGCGCTCCTATTTCGCTAATCTTGGCCCTGGTCTTCCCGGCCATGATCGGGGCTGCTTTGGCCCTGGCCTACTATGGGTTCAAGCATGCCGAGGATGTGTCGCGCCCGATCGAGCAGCTCTTCCGTCAGGAATCGCAGGATTTTGCCGACGACCTGGCCAGGGCAGTGGAAGCTCGCATCGACAAAGAGTCCGTCTCGCTTTTCGACAAGATATCGGACATCAAGGACGATCCAGCCTCGGCTGACCCCTGCGATATCGATCCAGGCCAGGGAATCGACTCGTTCGTCGTGCTCAACGCTGNNCGGCCCCGGTCCGCAACCCCTGGGCAGCCAAGATCAAGAATCTGGGCTGGGCTCAGGTGGGTGTGGGCAAGTTTGCCTACCATCATGAGCTGCTTGATGGGGGTGGATCGGTGTTGCTCGCATACGCGACGCGGCACGCAGAGGGTGGCCAACCCTTCCACGTGGTGGCCAGCCTGAAGCTGGACTTCATGGGCAAGCACTGGTCCGAGGAGGAACTGGCGCGCCGGCGCAAGAACCGGCGGGTGGCCATCGTGGACGAAAACAATACCCTGGTGGCTGGGTCAGCCTTGGGTGGCCCGGAAGCCCGCCCGGGCGGCCGTTTCTTCTACGAGGGTCCTTTCGGCAAGGCGCTGTACCGCTGGCGCATTCAAATGGTTCCGCAGAACGTCGAGGCGTTTCGCGCCCAGTGGGAACGGACCAAGGGGACCCGCCGCCTGCTGATCTTTCTGTCCACCATAATCATCGGGGTTGGCCTGGGAATCGTGTGGCTGGCGGTGGTGGCCGAGCGGCGGGCCTCACGTATGAAGAGCGACTTCATTGCCAATGTGTCGCACGAGCTGAAGACGCCGCTCTCGCTCATCCGCATGTTCGGTGAGCTGGTGGCGACCGGCCGGCACAAGGACGATCGCACCGCGCGCGAATACGGGGGCATCATCACGCGCGAATCAGAGCGGCTGTCGCACCTCATCGACAACGTGCTCGACTTTGCCCGGCTGGAGCAGGGCAAGGCCAGCTATCACTTCATTGAGGGTGACATGGTCGAGGTGGTAGAGCGGGCGCTCGACGTGTGCCGCTACCGGTTGGACAAGGAGAAGATGCGCCTCGAGACCGACTTCGAGCCCGAGCTGCCCTGTCTGCGCATGGACGACAATGGGATGACGCTGGTCACTCTCAACCTGGTCGACAACGCCATCAAACACGCCGCGGAGGGGGGCAAGGTGCTGGTGACCCTGCGTCGGGCCCCGGGTTTCGTGGTGCTGGGCGTGCGCGACTTCGGGCCCGGCGTGCCACGCGAAGAACACAACCGGATCTTCGAGCGCTTCTATCGTTCGCAAAGAACGCGCGAGCGCAACGTGCGCGGCAGTGGCATCGGCCTGGCCCTGGTCAGACACATCGTGGAGGCCCATGGTGGCCGCGTGGTGGTGACCAGCCCAGTGGTCGGCAAGCCGGAGGGGCGCCCTGGCTCGCTGTTCGAGGTATTCTTGCCCGCGCCCGTCGCCGCTGGCGCCAAAGCAGGCGCCGCGTCCGTGCATGCAGCCCCCGCCACAGAATCATGAGCACCAGCCCTTCCGCCAACCATCAGCCGGCGATTCGCCGGCGCATCCTCATCATCGAGGACGAGCCAGACATCGCACGCGGTCTGACCGACGCGTTGGAATTCGAGCAGTTCGAGGTTCTGAGCACCGGCTATGGCCGCGACGGCATCAAGATGTTGCAGGAACGCGGCGCCGACCTGGTCATCCTCGACCTCATGTTGCCGGACATAAACGGCTTCTCNNCCCATCATCATGCTCACCGCGCGCTCGCAGGAGACGGACAAGATTCGCGGCCTGGAGGCAGGCGCTGACGACTACGTGACCAAGCCTTTTTCCGTGGGCGAGCTGGTAGCGCGCATCAACGCTATCTTCCGTCGGCTGTACCGCTCGGTTCACCTCGACGAGGCGGTCTCCATCGGCTCGGTCGTCGTCTATCCACGCCGCCACGAATTGGTGCGCAAGGGAAAGACCATCCCCTTGTCGTTCTACGAGGTCGAGCTGGTGCGTTTGCTGGTTGAGCGCGCCGGCGAGCCGGTAAGTCGAGAAGAGATCCTGGACAAGATCTGGGGCGTATCAGGTCACAGCCAGAGCCGGGCGGTGGACAACTTCGTGGTCAAGCTGCGCAAGAAGCTCGAGGACGACGCCTCCAGCCCGCGCCACATCGTGACCATCTACGGAATCGGCTACAAGCTGGTCGCGTAGCTCGGCCGTCACCTGTAAGCTCCCACCATGACCGTACGCGTGCGCATTGCGCCTTCCCCGACTGGCGATCCCCACGTGGGCACTGCCTACATCGCCCTGTTCAACTACGTGTTCGCCAAGCACCATGGCGGGCAGTTCATCTTGCGCATCGAAGACACCGATCGCACCCGTTCGACGCCCGAGTCCGAGGCAGCCATCCTGCGCGCGTTGCGCTGGGTGGGGCTGTCCTGGGACGAAGGGCCGGATGTGGGCGGGCCGCACGGCCCCTATCGCCAATCCGAGCGCGCTGACATCTACCGACGCGAGGTCGGGAAACTGGTCGGCTCGGGCGCGGCCTATCGCTGCTTCTGCACCGCCGAGCGGCTGGACAAGCTGCGCGCCGAGCAGAAGGGCAAGTCTGGCTTCATGGGTTACGACGGGCACTGTCGCGGCCTGGACCGGGCCACCTCGGACGCGCGGGCCGCCGCGGGCGAGCCCTTTGTCGTGCGCTTGGCCATGCCCAAGACCGGCCAGACCACCGTGGTCGATCGTCTGCGCGGCGAGGTGCACTTTGAAAACACCCAGATCGACGATCAGATCTTGATGAAGACCGACGGCTTTCCCACCTACCACCTGGCCAATGTGGTTGACGATCACTTGATGGGGATCACCCACGTCATCCGCGCCGAGGAGTGGTTGACCTCCACGCC
>PMJE01000066.1 GCA_003157315.1 Myxococcales bacterium
TTTGACCTGCACGCGAAAGGCGTTTTCCGAGATACGCCCATCAACCGAGGCACTGAACGGTCCCTCGATCACTCGCGCCCCATGCACCTCGAAGCCCGGCTGAGTGCTCCGGACTTCTATCGACACCACCTTGGGACCCGATATCTTGAGGTTGAAGTAGGGGTTTGTCGGCGAAACCTCAAGCGTGCCAGCCACTTTGCAAGAATAGGGCATCGCAATTTCCTTTGGCTGCGCCAAGCCGGTTGCAACCACCAGATTGCCCGCGTGCATTCCCGCCTTCTTGCCCTTGCAGCGAATGCGAAACCCCTGGATCGAACCGGTCTGGCTCGACAGGAGATCCACGCTTGAATCCACTGCAAGCGCCGAGTCTTTCAGCCTGACTGCAGCACTGTCGAGTAACTTGCCCACCACATGGACTTCCTGGGACCGTTCTTCGCCAAAGGGCATCTCCAGGGTGACCACGGGCGCATCGAAAGCCAGGTGAGGTGTCACATTGCCCACCAGCTCAATTGGGATTCTATCGGCCAGTGGATCATTGGAGTGGATCCACAAGAACTCTCGCAAAGGACCATGAAGATCCGAACGGCAGGTCACCTCGAGTTGGCCGCTCGCGCCTGGCGCGATGGTGTTGGGAACGACGCTCGCAGAACAAAAACGGCTTGCCTCAATTGCGCTGATCTCAAGCGGAAGTGCTCCTGGGTTGGACACGGTGATTGAACGGTGCACGGATTCATCCTGCACGACAGGACCCAGCTCATAGCGTCCCTCGCCAAGCTTGAGTCGCGGGGCTGCTTTGCCTACCGCTGCCTTCGACGCTGATCCGTCACCCTTTCTCGGAACCCGATGGCAGGCCGCTAGAGGGCCCAAGACGGTGAGAACAGGCAACAGCAGGAACGGTAGTCTGATGGTCAAGTCTGTTCAGACTCAGTAACAGTTGGGAGGCGTGTTCAGTTGACTGCGGATGCTGGCGATGGTGTCACCCCAGGTGGCGCTTGGGCTGTACTGACTGATCGAGACCACGCCGTCGAGCATGCGCGCGTTGATGTTGTTGGGATCATTCCAATTGGCGTCTTCCCCTGGCGAAGCGGATCCCGACGCCCCATAGCCCGTATCAGCCAGGATCGGCTTGCCGGTTACCTTGCTCACCCCAGCCCACGTCATGTTGTTGTTGGCCCGGATCTTCACATTGTTGGCGTCGGTGCCCCCGCCCGAGGTGTTGATGAAGGTGAACAGGCTCATGTCGAAATTGGTGTACCAATTCGCGCCATTATTGGGGATCCACGGCGAGATATCCATGGAGAATGCCGCGTTTGGCAGAGAACTCTTCAGCGCATTCACCAGGGCCGTCATGTTGGTACCCGCTTGTGCCGCAGTCCAGGGTTGGGTTTCTCCACCGCCGGTATACTGGTACCAATCCGGCTCCATCTCGAAAATGATGGGGCGCCCGCCCAGGCAGGCCGCGAAGCCAGTGGAGTTGCTCGTATACTGGGTAAGGATATCCGCCCAGTCCTGTGTGATGTACTGCGAGCCGTAGTTGCACAAGTTTCCTCCGGCGCAGCCGGCCACGTTGCAATCGCACAGTTGGTACTTGCCCTTGACGTAGTTGGCCGCGATGTATACGACATCCACTGGGACCAAACCAGCGAGAGAGCCCCCTGGGTTGGTGTTGGTGCACACGCTCTTCTGGTTGAAGGTTCCCAGCATCCATCCCGGAGTGAAGAAATCCAACTGAGCCACCAGCGTGCCCTTGGCGTTGGTCGTGCCGAAGTGGAATCGGCATTGGCTGAAGACCTTGCCCGGCGTCGCCGTGCCACCGTCCGTGCCGCTCGTCGTACCGCCCGTTCCGGTGGTGCCGCCGGTACTCATCCCTCCGCCCGTACTGGACGCATCGCGACCCGCCCCTGCGTCGATGCGGCCGCCAGATCCGATCACGCCACCGGTTGCCAGTCTACCGCCGGTGGCAAGCGATCCCCCGGTGCCAGGACTGCCTCCGCTTGTCGCTGCGCTGCCGCCAGTCGGGACATTGCCGCCCGCAGCACTCGTGACCGTGGCGCCGCCCGTGGCAGTGTCTCCGCCAGCCCCGCCCGTCGCGCCTGAGATCCCGCCGGTTGCGATAGGGTTGCCGCCGGTCCCGCCCTGGGTGCCATTGCTGTTTTCCGCGCAGCCGCCCACGACCAGGCAAGCAGAAAAGAGCGCCGTTGCCAGACAGCCGATCCGACAGGACAGTATTGAACTCATTGTAGATCTCATGTCTTTCAAGGCCGAAACCTTCTACCAGATCAGCGCCACCGGAGCCCCAAATGGGGCCATGGTCGATTGCCGCCCAATCGCATCGTCACCACGCGGGCCGGCCTGCAGTTCACAGGGGCTCCACGCGCGCTGAGGGCGAGAGGCGCGCGCTCGTGCCGAAGACAGCGTGGTCAATTGACCGAGTTCTGATCCTTCTTCGTGTACATCCAGTCCTTGACGAAAGCGCCCATCTCGTCTTGGCCTGTCCGCAGATCCCAGTTGTTGCCGGTGAACATATCCGGAAGCCAGCTATTCGACGCGCACCAGCCGGTCCAGCTTCCGCCCAGGCCTTCGAGCCAGTTCAACATGGAAGTTCCGTAGGTGGCGATGATATTCGTACCCCTCCCCGGCTGGCCTGTGCAGGCCGG
>PMJE01000200.1 GCA_003157315.1 Myxococcales bacterium
AATTCTGACCGGAGGCACTAGGTGGCGAGAAGGAGTACTACCGGACTGCGATCACGCTGGCGTATGCTAGGTGGCCAAAGAACGTGCCGGTCTCCACGCGCCGGCGGGCCTCGTTCTTCAGGGCAGCGGCCAGATCGCCGCCGATGCGACCTGTGCCGGCGAGCACGTCGGCGCCACGGTCCACGATGGTCAGCATGTAGTTCGCGTCCGTGACACCGTGGTAGCCGTAGCTGCGCACGGTGCGCACGGTAAAGCCGGCGCGCTGGATGCTGGCGGCAAGTTTCTGGACGAGATAGGGGTCATGGACGATGGCTTCCACAGTGGCCGTTGCGCACGCCTGAAGCGGATCGGCTGTGCTGACGGCCACGCTGGTGGTTGAGTAATCGGCATCGAAGATCACCAGCTGTNNGCGATGGGCCTCGGCCAGGGCCTCATCAAGGGCAGGCACGTGGCAAAGGGTGGTGTGAAAGACCAGGACGTCGAAAGTGCCTGGATCGAATGGCAACTGGCGCGCATCACCTTGCCGGAATTGCAGGTTGGCTATTCCTTCGGCCAGACGCCCGGCTGTCGTGAGAAAGAACGGCGAGGGATCCACGCCAAAGACCTGGCAGTCGGTCCGGAGCTGAGCCAGGGCACGCGACACCGGGCCGGTTCCACAACCCACCTCCAGCAGCACCGTTCCCGCGCGAAGTTCAATTTCGGACTGGTAGCTCACGCGCATGGCGACCTGTTGGGGATCGGCAGCCCTCAGTTCCAGGATGCGAGCCAGATTCTCCAGCGTGCTTCGGTCGGCGGCGGCAATATCAGCATACACGTCCGGCATGGGCTTGGTGTCTCATAAAACGAAGGTACGTGCAATAGGCGGAAGCAAGTATGCGGTACAGCGTCTGACGGCCAGGATTCCCAGTCCGAAGATCGGTTTCCGAGACATCCTGTCTTTTCTGCTTGACGTCCGGGCTGCGGGTCGGTAAAAACACCCGCATGATTCATCTTGGTTGCTGTTGTCGCAGAACGCGGGCTCCCAGCCGGCGTCGCTCGCGCTGACGACGCCAAGGCACCTGGAGCCCCCGCTGCGCACGGCGGGCTCCCCTCATTCCCGGGCACGCGGCGTCGAGCGGGGCTGCCAGACCGGGAAAGGGAACGCAGAAATTGTCAGAAAACAAGGTCGACACGAGTTTCGCCATTCCGGCGAGCTGTGCCACCGCGAGCGCCCCTCCGGGGGGAAGGGAACTCGTGCATCGCAACCACCAGCAAGGAGCATCCGAGTGTCTGTCTTGAAGAATCTGAACTCATCATTGATTGGTCTCTTCCTCTTCCCCCTCACAGCGCAGGCACAGACGAGCGGTTCGGCCGAGTCGGGAGCGCCGATCGTTGGGCAAGCGCCGACGGTGAAGGCGCCGCCGGAGGTCCAACCGGTCGCCTCTCCAGCGCCCGCTGCCTTGCCTCCGCCTGCTGCCTTGCCCGTCGAACCAGCGCCCACTCCGCAACCCGCGGTTGTCCTCACGGGAATTCCCAAGGAACAGGCACAACTCCTCGCGCAAAGCGGTTTTGTGGATGCGGGACCGGGGGGCTTTGGCGTGCGCTCAGCCAACAAGGAATCGCAACTGCGCTTTCACCTGCAGGTGCAAGCCGATGCGAAATTCTGGCATGGAACCACGCCGGCCAAGGTCAACGAGACCTTCTTTTTGCGCCGGGCGATCCCCTGGATTGATGGAACCCTGCCCTACGGCATCAGCTTTCTGGTCGCCCCGGATTTCAGCCAGATCAACAGCACCAACACTGCGGCGCAGGCGAACGCCGCCATCATTCTCCCGGACGCCTATTTCCAGCTCAAGATTCTCGACGAGCTGCAGTTTCGCTTCGGAAAATTCCGCGCTCCCATCGGGCTCGAACGGCTGCAGCCGACCGGACAGCTCTTCTTCAACGAGTTCGCGCTGGCCACCGAGCTCACGCCTTTGCGGGACTTGGGCGCTCAGGTCCAGGGCGAGATCGCAAAGGGCTATGTGGGGTATGCCTTGGGCGTGTTCAATGGCGCGGTCGACAACGCCTACACGGATCTCGACCCCAGTCGCTACAAGGATGTCGAAGGTCGCGTGTACGCTCAACCTCTCGGTGCCCCCAACCCGGATTCCTTTCAGTACGCCATCATCGGAATCGCGGGAACCGTCGGTCGCAAGAGCGGAGTGCCGCAGGCTTCCGGCCAGTCCACCAACTTGCCGACTTACAAATCCCCAGGGGGCGCTGCGATCTTTTCGTACAAGACTGGCACGACACCCGACCTGACGAATACCGCCATCGCTTCGGGACAGCAGCGAAGGATCAACGCCCACGGCTACTACGCCATCGGCCCCTTCGGCTTGCTCGCCGAGTACATCTACTCGCAGCAACGGGTCGGCTTCAACTACGACAACACTCGCGTGGGCAACCAAGGGTGGACCGCCGAAGCGTCGCTATTCCTATACGGCGGCAAGGCTTCCTACTCGCAAGCCAAGATTGCAACACCCTTTGACTTGCAGGCTGGCACCATCGGGGCCTTCGAGGTAGTCGGCCGCGCCTCGCAATTGAGATTCGACCAGTCCGCTTTCGGGGCCAAGACCGACACCACGAAGCCGGTCGACGAAACCGCGTCGGTGAAGCACGCCACCGAGCTTGCCGGCGGACTCAACTGGTACTTCAGCCGCTGTGTGCGATTCCTCTTCAGCTACAATCGCACTTCGTACCAGGGCGGCGCCGCCAGTGGAGACAGGCCGGCTGAAAATGTGTTCTTCGGCCGAGCGCAGCTCAATTACTAGCGGGAGTGACAACGATGACGTCGCAAGCGAGAAGAACGAGGATCGCGGCTGCGCTGGCAATCGGGGCCGCTATTTTTGCCCCGGCTTGCCGGAAGAGGGTCGCAGCGCCGCCGCCGCTGGTGAATTTGAAGGTCGGACACCTGCCAGTCACGGGCCACGCCAAGTTCTTCGTGGCGGCGGAAGAGAAGTTCTTCCAGCAGGAGGGACTGAACGTGCAACTGTCGGAGTTCACCAACTCGGCCGACGGGCTGGCGGCGTTGCGCGCGGGCCAGCTTGACCTGGGCGCCTTTGGCACCACGGCTCCTCTCGTGCACATCGCCAAGGGCGCCGACCTGCGCATCATCGGCGGTGTCATGGGTGAAGATGTGTCCATCATAACGACCAAAGAGAAGGCGACGGAGATCAAGTCGGTCGCGGATTTGAAGGGAAAGAAAGTGGCCACCGTGCGACTGGCGACCGGGGATGCGGTGCTGCGGGGCGCGCTCGCCCGGGCGGGTCTGGACTGGAGGAAGGATTTGGAGATCTTCGAGGTCAAGAACCCGCCCGCGGTCATCGAGTCAGTGAAGAGTGGCCAGGTGGAAGCCGGAGTCGTGTGGGGACCGCATGATCTGCGGGCCGAAGAACAGGGGCTGGTGGTGGTGGTGCGCAGCAAGGATCTGCAACCGGGCCATCCCTGCTGCCGCCTCACCATCAACCACAAGGACCTCGATTCGCACGGCGACGTCTGGCAGCGCTTCATCCGAGCCATTCTGAAGGCGGAGCTGTTCAGCAAGACCAACCAGGACGCAACCATTCGCGACATCGTCAAGTACGTGAAGGTCGATCCGGCGCTGGCCAGAAAGGCGTTCTATTCGCCGTACTTGGACCAGTCGTCCGACCCCAATTTGGCCGCCATCCAGGAGTTCTGGAAGGTTATGAAGGCCAGCAACTTCGTCGAATCGAGCGCGGACATCACGCCGTTCGTCGACGGCAAAGCTTACCTGGCAGCACTGGAGAGTCTGGAGAAGGAGGCGCCACAGGAGGTGTACTGGAAGACGCTGCACTCCGTTTACACGTCGAGGAACTGATGGGTTTGGCGGCCCAGCCGGCACTGGAACTTGACTCGGTGTCGTTCGGCTATGGCACGAGCGCCGTGCTCGCAGATCTGTCGCTCGGGCTTCGTGAGGGAGAATTCGTGTCGCTGCTGGGGCCGAGCGGGTCA
>PMJE01000039.1:0-218 GCA_003157315.1 Myxococcales bacterium
TGGCCGCGCTCGAAGAAGATGATGACGGCCACCACCACCACCACGATAAGCGCCATCAGGGCCAGGGAGAACGCAGTGATGTTGCCGTCCTTGGCGCGCAGCCAGAGGCGAGCCAGTGCGTCGGGAATATCAGTCACGATGCCGGCGAAGATGATAAGTGAGATGCCGTTGCCGATGCCGCGCTCGGTGATCTGTTCACCCAGCCACATGATGAAGGC
>PMJE01000039.1:264-2781 GCA_003157315.1 Myxococcales bacterium
GCATGATGCCCAGGGCGAAGATCGACATCTTCTCCAATGCGCCGCCCGAAAACATGTTGAACAGGCCCAGGAAGGTGCCCGAGGCCTGGTTGACGATCTTGCTCATCACGCTCGCGTTCACGCCCGGTGTGGTCACCACCACGCCGATGCGATGAATCGCCAGGAGCCCAATCGTGTAGAAGATGCGCCTCCGCAGCTCGGGGATCTTCCCCATATTTTGAAAGCCAGAGGCCATTTAGTTCTCCCTGGAGATCAACTTCATCCGTTCCTGAGCGACGCTTCAGCCCTCGACGACTTCGGCGCGTCCACCCTTCTTCTCGATCTTGTCTTTGGCGCTGGCCGAAAAGGCGTTGGCCTTCACCACGAACTTCTTGCTCAAGTCTCCCGAGCCCAGCACCTTGACCCAGCGGCAGCGCCGCGGAATCAGGCCCACCCCGTGCAGCTCCGTGATGGTGACCGTACCCTCCTCGAATCGTTCTTCGAGGTCGCGCAAATTCACCGCGAAAGTCTTGGCTGCAAAAACGTTCTTGAAGCCTCGCTTGGGCAGCCGGCGCTGCATGGGCATCTGCCCGCCCTCGAAACCCAGACGCGCGCCATGGTGACCCGTGCGGGCCTTCTGCCCCTTGACGCCCTTGCCTGACTGTTCGCCCGTGCCCGAACCCGGACCGCGGCCGATGCGTTTCCGATTGCGGCGTGAGCCGCGCGGTCCCTTCAAGCTGTGTAACGTGGTACCCATTGTCCAGGTTCCTTTCGGCTGTCTCTCGCGATCTACTCCGCCGCCTCGACCTTGACCAGGTGGGCGACGGAACGGATCATCCCGCGCACGGCGGGATTGTCCGGCAAGACCGCGCTGCGCCCCATCTTGCGCAAGCCCAGTTGCCAGATGGTCAGTTTCTGTGGCTCGGGGCGGTTGATGCCGCTCCGGATCAAGGTGACTTTCAGCTTCTTGGCCATGGCCTACCCTGCTGAGGTGATGTCTTCCAAGCGCATGCCCCGGAGCGCGGCAACATTGGCAGCGCTGCTCAGCTGCTTGAGCGCATCAATGGTGGCGTGGATGACGTTGTGGGGATTCGAGGTTCCAATGCACTTGGTGAGAATGTCCTGTATCCCCGCCACCTCAAGTACGGGTCGAACCGCGCCGCCAGCGATCACGCCGGTGCCGGGGCTGGCGGGTCGCAAGAGAACGGTGCCCGCGCCAAACGTCCCTTTGACTTCGTGGGGGATGGTGGTGCCTGCCAGGGGAATCTTGAACAGACTCTTCTTCGCCTGTTCGGTGCCCTTGCGAATCGCTTCGGGAACTTCATTGGCTTTGCCCAAGCCCGCGCCCACATACCCGCGCTGATCGCCGACCACCACCAGCGCAGAGAACGAGAACCGCCGGCCGCCTTTGACGACCTTGGCGACGCGGTTGATGAAGACGACGCTGTCGACCAGCTCGCCAACTTCTTCGTAGTTAATCGCCATTCTTGCTCCTAGATGAACCTAATCTTTCCCCTTGCACTCTGACCCTAAAACTTCAACCCCGCCTCGCGCGCGCCGCTGGCGATCGACGAGACGCGACCGTGGTAGCGATAGCCGGCACGGTCGAAGACGACCTGCTTGATGCCCTTCTCCAGGCACTTCTTCGCCACCAAGGAACCCACTTGCTTGGCCCGATCCCTCTTCTTGCCCTTGGGCGGATCGGCCGGCGGGTTCTTCTTGACCACCAGGTCGGAGAATGCCACCAGGGTCTTGCCCGCCAAGTCGTCGACCACCTGGGCGTAGATATGCTTGGCGCTGCGGTAGACCACCAAACGAGGCCGTTCCGGTGTTCCCGAAATCCGCTTGCGCAGCGAGCGCTGCCGGCGCGTGCGACTTTCGATCTTGTTGTTGCGTGCCATGAGTCCTCTTCTTCGCTCTTCTCTTGAAAATGGTTCTGGAGGCTAGCCCCCGCCTGCCGCGGCGCCGGTTGCGGCAGCCTTGCCAACCTTGCGCTTGATGACTTCCTCCACGTACTTGATGCCCTTGCCCTTGTAGGGCTCGGGAGGCCGCAGCTCGCGCACCTTGGCCGCGATCTGGCCAAGCAGATCCTTGTCGGCTGAAGACAGGGTCAGGCGATTCTTCTCCACCTTGGCGCTGACGATCTTGGGCAGCTTGAAGACGATGGGATGCGCGTAGCCCAGCGCGAACGTCACTGTGTCACCCGCGACCTCAGCGCGATAGCCGACGCCGTTGATCTCCAACTCGCGCGTCCAGCCCTCAGTCACGCCCTTGACCATGTTGGCCAGGTGCGCCCGCACCAGGCCGTGGCGCGCGCGATTGTCACGCGAGTCATCCGCCCGGGACACAACCAGCTTGTCGGCTTCCAGCTTGATGCTGATGCCGGCAGGGAGGTTCTTGACCAATTCACCTTTCGGCCCCTTGACCGAGAACTGGCCAGCTTTTTGGCTGAGGGTCACGCCCTTGGGGACCGGAATAACTTTGCGACCGATGCGCGACATCTACCAGACCTCACAAAGCAGTTCGCCCCCGACCCCG
>PMJE01000270.1 GCA_003157315.1 Myxococcales bacterium
CCGAGCGAAGCGAGCGTGGTGTGGGGGCAGGTGGGGGGTCGAAGGGTCTGGGAACCCTCCCAGGGTTCCCATGACGATTCTCTGGTCGAAATAGCCGAAACACCCGCCGAATCTACGCGAACAGCAGCAAATCGCCAGCCCGTCAAACCTCGGTGGCTCCCATTTACCGGGCTTATGCCTCGATGGACCAGCTCACCAAGGCCGTGCTCGATGCTGCTATGGAACAGCTCGACGAGTACATCGGCTCATCACGGATATCGTACCCGGGTCGCGGGTTCCTGCGCAGCGATTCTGCGTCTGGGTCTTGCGGTTCCCTTCTTGCGCCGGTTTNNAGCGAGTCCGGTGAAGTCCAGGACGAGATCCTGGATGACAACAATCTGACCGAGAAACTGTTACCCGAGCATGACGATGCGACCTCGCCCTGTCTGCGCTACGTCGACCGCGACGGCGACACTGTATTCAATCAGCTCCAGCTCCCGGTCTTGCTGCAAGAGTTGGAGAATCGGCTGCGCGCGGCTCGCAAGCCCGATCTCAAGAATCACGGCACTGCGTTGCTGAATCTGCTCAAGTCGGCGCAGAATCAAGATCACACCTACGTGCGTTTTTCAGGTGAGTAGCAGCGGCGCGTCCACATGCGCGCCGGTACCGCAGCTTTTCCCCAGCGATCGCGTGCTGTCGGTCGAGTCGCGTAGCACGGCTCGGCGGCGTAGTGGTAGAATGTCGCTTCATGGCCACGCGGCGCCCGTTTTTGCTCCTGTCCTTGCTGCTGGTTGGCAGCTGCTTTCAGCAAGACAAGGCCGGCACCAGTCAGATCCTACTATCTGATTATCAAACAACCTACGTCCCAGTGCGAAGCTGCCGGCTCGCCATCGGGCATGGCTCGAGTTCCATTGTTGTCCTCGCCAGCCCCGCAGCAGAATCGGACTATCTTCTGGGGACCGGCCCGCTGCCACAGGGTAGCGTCATTGTAGCCGTGGAATCCGACAAGGCGGACTGTTCGGANNTGGATGACCAGCGCGATGTCTTGCAGGATGGACGTTTGCAGACCTGCATTAGCTGTCACACCCGGTGCAGCCGGAACGACTACACCTGCTCGCCGCCCTAGGCATATGGATCTGTTCGACCGATCCGCCGGCACACGCCCCGGCAGTGCACAGGAAGAGATCCTGGAAGGCACCATAGAGCGCATCGTGTTCTCGGGCGGCGGCGGTGAGTTCACGGTGGCGCGCCTCGCGCGCGAAGGCGCGGTCGAGCCGGTGACCGTGGTGGGCAGCTTGCTGGGCTTGCCCCAGGGCGCGCGCCTGCGCCTGCGCGGCAGCTACGAAAACAACCCCCGCTTTGGCCGCCAGTTTCGCGTGCAAAGCTACACCGAGCTGTCGCCCGAGACGCTGGTAGGAATTCGCCGCTACTTGGGCGCAGGGCTGGTCAAGGGCATCGGGCCACAATTCGCCAGCCGCATCGTCGAGCGCTTCGGCATTCGCACCTTGGAGATTTTGGACGCCCAGCCGGAACGGATTCGCGAGGTGCCGGGCATCGGCCCCTCGCGAGCGCAGGCCATTCAGGAAGCGTGGACTGCGCAGCGCCGCTTGCGCGAAGTCATGGTCTTTCTGCAGGGCTACGGGGTTTCACCCGCCTTTGCCGCGCGCATCTACAAACGCTACGGCGCGGCTGCCGTCGCGCGTGTGCGTGAGAATCCATTCCGCTTGGCCTTCGACGTGTGGGGCATCGGCTTTCTTTCCGCCGATCGTCTGGCCACGGCGCTGGGCATTGCGCGCGATTCGGATGCGCGGGTGCAGGCCGGCGTGCGCCACGTGCTCGACCAGGCGGACGGGCTGGGCCATGTGTATCTGCCGCGCAGTCGCCTGGTGGAGGAGGCGGCCAAGCTGCTGGAAGTGGAACCCCAGTTGGTGGAAGCGGCGGTAGATCGCCTAGGCCGCGCTGGCGACGTGGCTATCGAGAGCACGCCAGAGGGCGCGGCGGTGTTCGAGGTGGGGCTGTTTCGCGCCGAAGTGGCGGCAAGCGCGGGCCTGCTGCGCTTGCTGCATTCCCGGGGCACCCCCCTGCGCGTCGACGCCGGGCGTGCCATCGCCCGCTACCAAGCCGAGGCCCGCATCGTACTTGCGCCACAGCAGGCCGAGGCGGTGCGGCGCGCGCTTCACGATCCGCTGTTGGTGATTACGGGCGGCCCGGGCGTGGGCAAGACCACGATCGTTCGTGGCATCGTCAACACGCTGGTGCGCCAGGGGCTGACCGTGGCTTTGGCCGCGCCCACTGGCCGGGCGGCCAAGCGACTGCAAGAGGCGACCGGTCAGCCGGCGGCAACCCTGCACCGACTGCTGGAATGGCGTCCAGCTGACGGTGTGTTCGGTCGCAATTCGTCTCGGCCACTGCCGGCGGATCTGCTGGTGGTCGACGAAGCCTCGATGATCGACATTCGCCTCATGGCCGATCTGTTGGCGGCGCTGGCTGACGGCACGCGCCTGGTGCTGGTGGGCGACGTCGACCAGCTTCCTTCGGTCGGGCCGGGCATGGTCCTACGCGACGTGATCGCCTCTGCACGCGTGCCCACGGTGCGCTTGACTGAGATCTTTCGGCAAGCAGCCGCCAGCCTGATCGTGACCAACGCCCACCGCATTCACGACGGGGTGGAGCCCGAGCTGGGCGCGCCGCCCGCGCAAGGAGTGGACAAGCGCGACTTCTTCTTCATCGAGGATGACGATCCGGCCCATGCGGCCGAAACTATCCGCGATCTGGTGGCCACCCGGCTGCCGCGTCGCTATGGCTTCTCTCCGCGCGACATCCAGGTGCTGACGCCCATGCACCGGGGCGAGTTGGGCGCGACGACCCTTAACCACCTTTTGCAGGATGCGATCACGCCGGGCCGGCCCGAACTGCGCAGCGGCGGCCGCGTGTTTCGCGTCGGCGATCGCGTGATGCAGATTCGCAACAACTACGACCGCGATGTGTTCAACGGCGACGTGGGTGAAGTGTTGCGCGTGGCCGGCGGGTCGGACGAATCCGGCGAAAGCCAGGCTGTGGTCGGTTTCGACGAGCGCGAGGTGAACTACGCGGCCGATGACCTGGACGAGTTGACCCTGGCCTACGCAGCGACGGTGCACAAGTCGCAAGGCTCGGAGTACCCGGCGGTGATCGTGCCGGTGCACACGCAACACTACGTGATGCTCCAGCGCAGCCTGCTGTACACCGCAGTCACGCGTGGCAAGCAACTGGTGGTGCTGATTGGCTCGCGCAAGGCCTTGCGCATCGCCGTGGGCAACGCAGAGGTGGCCGCGCGCTACTCACGCTTGGCGGATCGACTTGCGGCGGGTTGAATCAACCATGATGCGGCTTATTGTCATGGCCTCGCTCTTGCTCACGTTTGCGCCGGTGCGCGCGGCGGAGCCCGTGGCACCGGAACGCCTGCATGTCCTGATGATCAACGGAGGCGGCGGTCGCGAGAACAACTTCGCTTCCCACCTTTCGCACCTGCGCCAGCTCGCCGACCTGCTTGAGCGCGCCCGGGTGCCGCGCGATCATGTCACCATCCTGGCCAGCGACGGCAGCAACCCGGCGCCTGATCTGGCCGTGCGCGCGCCCGAGCCCGAGGGAAGCTGGCTGCTGGAAGGCACTGCGGTGGGCGATTTTCTGCGCCATAGCACGGGCTTCGAGAACTCCTCCCTGGCTGGGTACATCTTGCGGCCCGCGACCCGGGCCGAGCTGCGCCGCACGTTCGGCACGCTCAAGACCCGGCTGCGTCCGGGCGACACCCTGCTGGTCTTCGTCACTGACCACGGCACCTCCAATCTGCGTGACCCCCTCGACAACCGCATCTCGCTCTGGGGAGCGAATGAATCGCTCTCGGTGCGCAGCCTGCGTGGGTTGCTCGCCGGCTTGCCCGCTCAGGTGCGCGTGGTGTCGCTCATGTCCCAATGTTTTTCCGGGGGCTTTGCCTATCTGTACGATCTGCACTCCCAGGCCCAGCTCCCGTCAGGGGCGGCTTGCGGCTACTTCTCGTCCACCGCCGACCGTCCTGCCTATGGCTGCTATCCCGAAGTGCGTGGTGTTGAGGCGGTGGGGCATGCCTTCGAATTCTTGCAAGCCCTTTCCCGCAACGGCGGCTTTGCCGGCGCACATGACAGGGTCTTGCTTTCCGATCAAAGCCCCGATGTGCCGTTGCGCAGCTCGGATGTGTTTCTCGACGAGATCCTGCTGCGCGCGGCGCGCGCACGGCGAGCGGACGAGAACAAGTTTGTCGACGAGACGCTAGCCAAGGCCTGGGCGGGCAAGGGCTTTGCGGAGTCGCGCGAGCGCGCCGATCGCCTGGCCGTGCAGTACGGCCTGCCGCGCCTGCGCGAGTACACCCTGGCCGAGATCAACCAGCGGGGCGATGAGCTTGCGGTATTTCTCGACGGGCTGGAGGCGCATGCCGAGGCCTGGGCGACTGCGCTGGGGGATCTCAATCAGGCGCGCCTGGATGCCTTTTTGGCCGCACGGCCGGGCTGGGCTGCGCGCCTGGCCTTGCCCGCCTTGCGCAAGCTGGGACCGGCCGAGCGGTCCAAGCTGGCCGAGGAGCTTCTGCGCGAGCTGGTAGCCCTGACTGAAGCCGACGCGAAGCAGTTCCCCCGGGTGCAGCGCCTCATCGAAGCCACGGCCGGCCTCGACGAGATCGCCTATCGCGCCGAGGTGCGGCTGGCCGCTCTGCTGCGCATGCGCACCCTCTTGCTTGACGTCGCCGGTCGCTACTACTTGAAAACCCAAGGCAAAGTAAACGACGTGGCGGCCTTGGCCGCCCTGGAGCATTGCGAGGATCTCGAACTCGCGCTGGCGCCGGCGGCTGGTCCTGCCGGCCCCGCGGTCAAGCCAGCTCTCGTCGCGCTGGACACTGTCCGGCAGACGGCAGCACGTTTGCAGCCGGCCTGGCTGGGCTTCGTGTTCGAGCCAGTGTCTTCGTCTTTTCGCCGTCGCCTGGGCCTTCCCGTCGGGGCGGTGCGTGTGGTCTCGCTGGTCGCGAATTCGCCGGCGAGCAGCGCTGGGCTACGGCCGGGCGACATCTTGCTCGGGGCCGCTGGCGAGCCGTTCACCAGGCAAAACCCGGTGCGGCCGGCCGTGGTGCTGGCATCGATCGGCGTGCAGTGGCCGCTCGACCTGCAGCGCGGATCGAAAAGACTAGTGTTGCGGGTGCGGCCACAGGCCGCGCCGCCGGGCCGTTAGTAAGTGTATGCGGCCGCGCCGCCAAGGAAGAGGGCGTCGTAAAAGCCGCCCTCCAGGCGCAACTCAAGGCCCTTGACTGACGGAATACGAAAGTCGAACCCGGCGAGCAGGTTGACGATGAGAATCGCACCAGGCACCGAGGTTTCCCTGTAGCGGTGCGGATCGCTGGCGGTGCCCTTCTGGCCATTCGCCTCCGTGCCCGCCAGCTCGCCCTCCGTGCATACGCCTCCTGTGCAGACTATCGGACGGCAAGTGCTGAGGTTCTGGTCACAACCATAGGACTTCGTGCGAAGGATCTCGCCCTGGATGATGGCCAACCCCCACCCGGCGCCATAGTGGATGCCAAACACGTCGTTGAAGAACTGGCGTTGGATGAAAGAAAGGTCGATGGTCCAAAAACCGAAGTTGTTCTTGAACTGGACCCAATCCGTGTCGACGGCTGGGTTGCGGTTCTTGCCCAGCCAGTTTCCGTCAGGCGCGCTCATGCTCTGGTAGCCCACGGCGAGTGAGACTTCCCAGAACCGGTTCGGGTTGTCCTCGTCGCGCTTGCGTCGGTAGGCCTCGATCGCAACGCTGTAGGAGGACACCGACTGGCTGGCCTGGGTGAACGAAGAAAGAACCCAGTGGGGCACGCTCACCCAGCGCGACCGGAAAGCCCCACCAAAGTGCGGGGCATCTACTGGCGCCATCGGGGGCGGTGCTTCTTCGGACATCAGCGCGTCCGCTGCTGCTGCGACCGCGGCCTCTGCTGGTGGGGCCGGGGACTCTGCCGGTGGGCTTTCGGCCTCTGCCGGCGGGCTTTCGGCCTCTGCCGGCGGGGCTTCTTCCGATTGAACTGGAGCGGTTTTCTTTTTCGCAGTAGCAGTGGCGCCAAAACCGGCAACCAGCAATGGGACCAAAGCTACGATCATCAGGCGGCGAGGCATCACATCCTCCGGGGCTAGGCGGTGGGTCAAGACCACCGTTGGACGCGACTATAACCCAAGCCGTGCTAGCGTTGGACAATGCTCGCTTTTTGCCTGAGCGCAGCGATGAGCCTCACGCTGGCCGCTGGCGCTACCCCTGTAACCCGGCCGGGCCGAGCCGAGGTCGAGGTGCGTCTACGGGCGAACACCCTGCCGGCCTCGGCCNNTGGCGCTTGGTTGGGCGGGGGGCACGACGGTGCCGGCCCAGCTCGGCCTCCTGCTGGAACATCCCGACCCTGACGTGAGGATCGATGTGGCAATCGGGCTGGGGCTCACCCGATCCGAGCAAGCCGCCGACCTTCTGCGCAAGCGCTTCGACGTCGAAACCGTGCCCAAGGTGCGCAGCCAGATCGGCCGGCAGCTTGGCCTGATCGAGGATGCCGCCGCTGAGGCGAAACTCCCTTCGCCCGCGGCCGAGTAGCTCACATCGTTGTCTCAGAACGCGACGTACAGTCCGCTCCCTGCCTTGGCCGATTGATCTTCGATGGAAGTAAACACGTTCTTGCCGAAGTAGAATGGCAAGCCCCAGTCGAAATAGGCGCCCATCGAGCTGCCGCCCGACGACGGGGCCATGCTCGGCCCGCCCAGATTGGAAAAGACCACGTTGGTTACGCGGGCAAGCAAGGTCTTGGCGTTGGCGATGCTGAAGTCCATGGTCCTGGCAACCAGGCCGCTGACATCCTGACTGGTGGCCGACAGGTTCTGCGTGGCGGTAGGACAGTAGAAGGCAGAGTAGAGGCCGGTGCAGGCCGGGATGCTCGCAGTCTTGGCGTCCAGGAAGTAGATCGCGTTGGAGCCACTGTCCACGAAGGCGAGCACATTGCTGCCGTTGGCGGGGTACTTGGTCGAAAATGTGCCGTTGCCATCGAGTGGGAGCTTGGTAGCCTGGCCCAGAGCATTGTTGTCGCGTGTCCCGATGCCGAAAACCAAGGCTCCCGTCACACTGGCTGCCCCGTCAGCAGGAACCGAAGGCAACTCGATGACGGTGCCGTTGTTGTCCTGGCTGAAAAGCGCGACAGGGTTCCATAGCTGTTTGGCAACCGGCACGGCCGCGGCCAGGCATCCACCCTTCTTGGTTGAAGAGCACTTGTAGTACATCCCCGGGTTGAGCGACGTGCCGCCCACGGGCAACGCACAGGCCGCCCCGCAGTCCTGTAGGAACGAGCCCACCCCGATGATGCCGTTGGACCCGAGCGTGTCGGCGGAGTTGGAACTGGTGCCAGTACAATCACTCGGCACGGGAAAGGCGGCCTGGTCGATGAGCTGGATAGCGATATTTTTTGCCTGCTCGCCCGCGATCTTGAGATCAGCGGACCACAGCGCGCCCCAGGTGAAGCTGCTGACGAACTGGGTGCATTGGGCGAGAGGGACCCCGGTGTCGTCGTTCCACGCTGGCAGCGCAAGCGTAACCACCGACTGAAGCAGACGCAGGCCTGTCGATCCGGTATCGACCAGCACGTGGTCGATGGTCTGGCATTGGGTGGTTCCAGGAACACAGACAGTTACGGACACGAAGAGACCGTTGACGTAGCCGATGCCAGGAAGGCCAAAGTCCACGGTGACCTCAGTCACGTTGTCAGCGGGCGCAGCAATGCCGGTGTTGCCTCCGCCGCCAGTCGCGCCTCCGCTGCCGGTCGCGCCCCCGCTGAGCTTTGCTCCCCCGGTCACGGTCACACCACCCGCGCCGGTCGTGCCTCCCCTGACCTCTATTCCGCCGGAACCGGTAACACCCCCGCTGCCGGTCGTGCCTCCGCTGACCTTTGTTCCCGCGGTCACGGTCACACCTCCGCTGCCAGTCGCGCCTCCGCTGGTGGTTGTTCCCCCGTTCACGGTCACTCCCCCGCTGCCGGTCGTGCCTCCGCTGTCGGTTTCTCCCCCGGTCACGGTCACACCCCCGCTGCCGGGAGCGCCCCCAGTGGCGCGTGCACCTGTGCCGCCCGAAGCTATTGTCCCGCCGGTACCGGTAGATGTTGTCCCACCCGTTGCAGTCGAGCCACCGCTTCCCGAAACACCCCCGGTTGCAGCCAACGTACTGCTGCCACCCACGCCGCCTGTGCCAATCGCTGTTGTGCCGCCGGTGCCGGTTGCGCCGCCCTGGCCCGTGCCACCGGACGTGCTGCTGCCGTCAAGAGCCAGGTTGGGATGCGAGCTGGAGCCACAGGCCGCGGTCAGGGCTGCGACGACAAAACCAAGAACGGCGAACACGTTTCGCATAAAGAAGCTCCTTAGGCTGAGATCTCGGCGACACCCGATCCAGATATCGGTGGAACGCCAATCGTACTACAAACCCGCCCCGCAGGGGGCTGCAGCAACACACAGCGCGTCCGCGTTAACGCACCCGAGCAGGAGCACGGCGGCTGCGATGTGATCTACCTCACGTGGTGCGCGCCCGTAACATGTCAGCCGCCCTGTGCTAGGGTTCGCGCGCAGCAAGGAGTTGTCCAACGTGTCAAGGGAGAAGCTTGGAATCTTGGTCGGCGGTGGCCCCGCCCCCGGCATCAACAGCGTGATCAGCGCTGCCACGATACGCGCTCTCTTGCAGGGCGTGGAGGTGCTGGGCATTCGCGACGGGTTCGACCGCCTGATGAAGGGCAGGCTGGAGGACATCAGGCCGCTCAAGCTTGGGGACGTCAGCCGCATCCACTTCTCAGGCGGATCCATTCTGGGCACCTCGCGCGCGAACCCCACCAAGAAGGATGAAGACATGGTGGCGGTGGTGGAGTCTTTGCAGCGACTGGGCGTGACCCAGCTCATCACCATCGGCGGGGATGACACCTCGTTCTCGGCGATGAAGGTCTCGGAGCGAGCCGCGGGCAAGATCCGCGTGGTTCACGTGCCCAAGACCATCGACAATGACCTCGACCTTGACCCCATGGTCGACACCTTCGGCTACCAGACCGCGCGCCACATCGGCGTGGAGCTGGTGAAAAACCTGATGGCCGACGCCAAGACCACTTCGCGCTGGTACTTCGTGGTGGCCATGGGACGCAAGGCTGGGCACCTGGCATTGGGCGTGGGCAAGGCCGCCGGCGCCACCATGACCGTGATTCCCGAGGAGTTCCCGCGCTGCAGGACTACGCTGAAGGCCTTGGTCGACATTCTGGCCGGTGCGGTCATCAAACGTCTGGTCGAGGGGCGGCGCTATGGCGTAGCAGTGCTGGCCGAGGGACTGGCCGAGAGTATTCCCGAGGATGACCTCAAGAAACTCGGGCCCATCGAGTACGACGATGCCGGCAACATGCGCCTGTCCGAGCTGAACCTGGGCGACGGGCTGAAGAAGGCCACCAGCAAGCGGCTCAAGGAACTGGGGGTGAGCAAGCTGACCTTCGTGTCCAAAGACATCGGCTACGAATTGCGCTGCGCGGATCCGATTCCCTTTGACATGGAGTACACGCGCGACTTGGGCTACTGCGCGGCCAAGTTCCTTTTCTCGGGCGGCAACGCGGCCATGGTGTCCCTGCAAGCGGGCAACTTCGTGCCCATTCCATTTGCCCAGATGCTCGATCCCGGCACGGGTCGTACGCGACTACGCATGGTGGACACGCGCTCCACCCGCTACGCCATCGCCCGGCGCTACATGATCCGGCTGCGACGCGACGACTTCGATGACCCGGCCGTGTTGACCAAGTTCGGCGGGGTGTGCAACCCGAAGCTGTCGGCTGAGGAATTCAAGCGGCAGTTCGGCTACGTGGTCGAGAACGAGGCACCGCCGCTCGACTTGTTGCACGCGCGCGACCGCACGCCCGGTGTGCGGTGACGGCAGGTGCCGCTCAACCTGCGCGAGCTTGACCTGCCTGCCCTGGGCGCAGCTCTCGGCGGCCATGGCGTCGACGCCGCCAAGGCGGCTCGGGTTTTTGCGGCCGTGCATCGGGATGGCGTGGCCAGTGTGGGCGGAATGGACTGGCTTTCGGCCTCGATTCGCCGCGCCTTGGCCGCGCAGGTGATCTTTCCTGAGTTGGAGATTGTGGAACGCAGGCGGGCGGCGGACGGTTTTGTGAAATATCTGTTTCGCCTGCCCGAGGGCGGTTTGATCGAGTCGGTGCGCATCCCGCTGCCTGATCCGGACGACGCGCGGGATCTCAAGCTACGCCGCCAGCGCGGCGAGGCAGCCGGGTTGGTGGCGCTGCCCACGGCGAAGTACACCTTGTGTATCAGCTCGCAGTTGGGTTGCGCCCTGGCGTGTGACTTCTGCGCCACCGGCCGGCTGCGGCCAGGCGGTGGCGTGCGCAGCCTGGCGGTGTGGGAGATGCTGGCGCAGGTGCGGGCCATGCGCGCCGAGGCTGATCACCCGGTTTGCGGCGTGCTCTTTCTCGGTATGGGCGAGCCCCTGCTCAACTACGACAACGTGATCCGCACGGCGCAGATCTTGTCGCACCCGGCGGGCCCAGCCATCGCGGGCGAATCCATTTCTGTTTCGACCGTGGGCGTGGCCCCTGCCATTCGGCGCTTCGCGGCCGAGGGACATCGTTTTCGGCTGATCATTTCCTTGGCCGCGGCGACCGGCGAGGCGCGCTTGCCGCTCATGCCGGCGGAGAAACGCTGGCCGCTTGCCGAGGTCATGGCAGCCGTGCGCGAATACGCCGCTGCTTGTGGCGGCCGAGTGAGCTTCGCCTACGTCGGAATCTCCGGCGTGAACATGGGACGCGAAGATGCACGCAAGCTGGTTGAGTTGCTGGCCGGCCTGCGCGCCAAGGTCACGCTCATCGACGTCAACGACGATTCGGGCCGCCACCACCCACCCACCGACGACGAAGTCCGGGACTTCCGCGACGAACTGCTGGCCCATCACATTCCAGTTTCTCGCCGCTACGCCGGCGGTCGCGAAATCGGCGCCGCCTGCGGGACGCTGGCTGCGACGAGGGCAGGGGGCGAGGCTTTCTGAGTCGCTTGCGAAAACTGCTGGGCGGCGGATCAGGACGGGTGGCTCTCGGCAAAGGCCAGGATGGCGTTGCAGAACGGGTCGACCAGCGCCACGAGTTCGCCCGCGGCCGCCTACGGTTCCGTTGGCGTTGTATGATGGCGGGGCGAGACCATCGTGAACGCGGATCAATCATCCGGTCGAACAGACGAGGCTGCCGGCTCGACCATGCGCGCCTTCCTTTGGGTCGCGCTCGCGCTGGCCGTNNATTCTGCTGCGCGATTCCCTCCTGCGCGGCGAACTGCCAGCCTGGAATCCCTATGAAGGGCTGGGCTTTTCCGTACTGTCCAACCCGCTCTACGGCGTCTTCTATCCGCCCAACTGGCTGTTTCTGTTGGTCGGCCGTGATTGGATCGGGGCAATGCTCACCTGGCAGGACTTCGCGCACCTCTTGTGGGGCAGCGCCGGTGTCTTCTGGCTGGCGCGGCGGTTCCGGGCGACACCCGTATCGGCTTGTATCGCGGCGCTGGCCTGGGCGCTGTCGGGCTACCTGACCTCACAGTGGACAGCGGGCCTGCGTCTGCACGCGGCTGCGTGGATTCCCTGGACGGCGGTGGGGCATCTGGCGCTGCTCGACGGTCTGCGCGCCGGGGGTGGTCGCTGGCGGCTGGGCGTGGTCAAGGCAGCCCTGCCCACCGCCCTAGCCCTTCTGATGGGCGAGCCTTTCTTGGCCATCATGGGGGTCGGTTTCGCCTTGGCGTTGCTGGCGACCGCGCAGGTGCTGGAAAGGCGCGCGGTCCCTGCCTTGCCCCGCTTTTCTCGTCGCTTTGTCGGCGCGGTCGCGCTCGCCCTGCTGCTCGCCGGCGGGACCGGGTCCGCCGCGCTGGTTCCCGCGGGCGCGCTCATGTCCACCAACGCCCGGTCGATGCCGTTTTCGCGTGCGGCAGCAGAAATGTATTCGTTGCACCCTCTGCGCCTGATCGAGTTCGCCGCCCCCGGCTCCATGGGCGATCCCTATGGCGAATACCCGGCCGCCCACTGGGTGGGCGAGGCGAGCGCCGACGGCTTGCCGCTTTCGTATAGCGTGTATATGGGTGCCAGCGTGCTGGCCCTGGCTTTGGCCGGCTTTCGCCGCGGACGCTCCTTGGTCATCGTACTTGCCGGGCTGAGTGGGTTTGCCCTGCTCCTCGCCTTGGGCAAACACTTGCCGGTGCACGCGGTCTTTCGGCGCATCGTGTTTCCGCTTTCCTTCATGCGCTCGCCTGAGAAGTACACGATCTTGGCCGTGCTCGGGCTTGCGCTGTCGGCCGGTGAGGGCGGCCGGCGCATCCTGTCTCGACAGGCACAACCCTGGCGCCGGACCGCGATCCTGCTCGGGTTGATCGTCGGGTTCGGGATCGCGTCGCCCTTTGTCTTCCCATTTCCCTGGTCCGGGTACATGGTGCATGGATTGCGCCACGGGGCCTTAGCCGTGTTCGCTGTGCTTGGCGTCCAGATCCTGGCGGCGCGCGGGTCGCGCCTGGCACCCGCGTTGCTGGTGGCCACAGTGGCGCTGGATCTTGCGGCGGCATGCTGGCCTCTGCAGGATTTTGTGCCGCGTGCACTGGCGGTTGCGGAGCCGCGGGCCGCGCAGGTGATCCTGGCCGATCATGCCGGACATGTTGAGCCGCCCCGGCTGTTTCGCTCCGAGGCGGTGACCAGCACCGTGATGGCGTGGACCCAGGCATCGAGCCACGCGCAAGGCGAGGACCGCCTGCTGCAGACTCTGGTCAACAACACGGCCAACGCGTGGGGCATCGCGATGCTGCCGGGCTACGATGCCGCCACTCCCAGTCTCCTGATGGACGCGTGGGCCGCGGGGCAAGCTGATCGGCAGGCGGCGCTGCGGCTCTTCGGGGTGGACTACGCGGTATTGCCGGTGCGCGATCCGCGTGAACCAAGCGACCAGCGCGCCGGCTTGCAGCCGCTGTTCGACCCTTTGCCAGGCGCTCGCCTGTATCGCGTGAGCGACAGTCTGCCGCGCGTGTTCTTGGCTGCCCACGCCGAGGTTCTGCCCGACCGGATCGCGCTGTCCCGCTTGTACGAGCCGGCGGTGGTGGCAGGTGAAAGCGTGTGGTTGGCACCGGATGCAAATGCGCGCGAATTACTTGCGCCATCACAGCGGGCGGGGACGTGCCGGATGGAGTTCTTTGGCAACCGCCGACTGGAAGCCCGCTGCGACGCTGAGCAGCCTGGGCTGGCGGTTTTCAACGAGCAGTACGACCAGGGGTGGAGTGCGACGGTGGACGGCCAGCCGACAGCGTTTTTGCGCGCGAACCTATGCATGCGAGCGCTCTGGCTCAGTCCGGGTGTCCATCACATCGTCATGCAGTACCGCGCGCCGGGCCTGCGGACGAGTGCGGTTCTCACCACATTGTCGGTATTGGCGTTGCTCGGGTTGGCTTTCCTGCCTCGACGTTGGCAATTGGGGTAGCCGTGGGCGGTTCGGACAAATCGTCAACCACGGCTCCGACCTGGCATCTGCTATTGCTGACTGTGGCCATCTTGTGTGTGGTCTATTTCCCGCTCTGGTTGGGTCGCATTGTCTTCCACAGTGATGTGGCCCACTGGACTCTGCCGGCGCGCTGGTTCGTGCGCGATTCGCTGTTGCGCGGCGAAATGCCCAGCTGGAATCCTTTGCAAGGAATTGGCTTTCCCATTTTCGCCGATCCCCTCTACGGCGTTTTTTATCCGCCAAATTGGCTCTACCTTCTCGTGCCGCCCGACTGGGTGGCCACGCTTGTGACCTGGCAGGATTTTGCCCACCTGGTGTGGGGCGGCGTCGGGATGTATCTGCTGGCGCGGCGACTCGCCGGATCGTCGGTCGCGGCCTGTGTGGCAGCCTTGGCCTGGTCGCTGGCTGGCAACAACACCAGTCACTGGACTGCGGGGATGCTCATGGTTGCGGGCGCGTGGGTGCCTTGGGTGGCGGTCGGGTATCTGGCATTGCTTGATAGCCTGCGGCCGGGCGGTCGTGGTTGGCCAATCGGCGTGGTCAAGGCGGCGCTGCCGACCGCTTTTGGCCTGCTGGTCGGCGAGGTCTTTGTGGCCATGATGGGCGTGGGCTT
>PMJE01000379.1 GCA_003157315.1 Myxococcales bacterium
AAGGCGAAGGTGGTTCTTTTCGCTCTGATTGACCTAGCCTGTATGCGTTACCAACACCGCAAGGTGACAGGCGGCCCAGCCTGTGGGAGTTTCCTGTTGTTTCATGCGTCGTCCACACTCCCGTGGCTCCCTCCTGCTGGCTCTCCTCGCACTTAGCTTCGTGCCTGCGAATAGCCTTTCCTTTGCCAGCCCGCGTGAGCGCCGCGCGGTGGTTTTCTACACCGCGCAGACCCAGGGAACGCTTGAACCCTGCGGCTGCACGAGCGATCCCCTGGGCGACATTGCGCGCGTGACCGCCTTGGTGCGCAGGACCGCAGGTAGAGGCGCCCCCATTCTGGTGGACGCCGGCAATCTGACCTATCCAGCAGGCGAGATTCCATTGCCCAAGCAGGAGGCCGCCGACTTAGTGGCAGGCTTTCTCGCCCAAGAGCTGACCCGCCTGCCGTTCGGCGGCTCGGCCCTGGGTGAAACGGATCTAGCGCGCGGAGTCGCCAAGCTTCAGCCGCAGCGCCTCGCCGCCAACCTCGACGGCCTTGCTTTCGTCGAACCATCGCGCATCAAGCGGGTGGGAGGAATCAAGCTCGGCATCTTTGGCCTCGTGGATCCGGGACTCGCGCGCGAGAAAGGGCTGCACGCGGAAGATCCCGTCAGCGCAGCTCGGGCCGAGGCCGACCGGTTGCGTGCGGCTGGCGCAGAGATCGTGATCGCGCTGGCGCCGCTCGAGCGCGGGCAGGCGCGCGCGGTGGCGAGCGAGGCAGCAGTCGACTTCGTTGTGCTGGGCAAGGACGTGGGCGACGGAACGCCGCGCGCGCAGAAAATCGGCGGCGCCTTCCTCGTGGTCCCGGGTGCTGAGCTGCAGCGGGTGGGCCGACTAGAGATCGTTCTTCGTGAGGCACGGACCGCTGGAGAATCGCTCCGCGATGCCGGTGGACCGGCGGCAAATCGGATGCGCGCCGAGGAGATCGATCGCCAGGCTCGCCAACTGGATGCCGATCTGGCGCGCTGGGAAGACGACGCCACCAGCGATCCAGCTTTCGTGGCTGCAAGACGCGAAGAGCGCAACGATCTGCGCGCCGAAGCTGCCCGGCTGACCAGCACGACCTGGGCTCCACCAGCCCAGGGCTCGTATTTCATCAACCAGCTCTTGCCCATCCGACGCAGTCTGGCTCGCGACCCGGCTCTAGCCGCCAGCATGCGAAGGCTGGACAAGGCGGTGGGCGTCGCAAGTCTGAAAGTGGCGGAGCCGCCGCCGCCCGCTGAACCAGGCCGTGCGCATTTCTCGGGTGACGCTTCTTGTGTCCGGTGCCACAAAGCGGCGGCCCGGTCTTGCAGGGGCACGGCCCACGCCCACGCGTGGAGAACCCTTCGGGACGTCGGCAAGACAGGCCACGGCGACTGTGTCAGTTGCCATGTTACGGGCTACGGCGAGGTGGGTGGGTCGAGCCTAGGGTTCAGCAAGGGACTGGAGAACGTCCAGTGCGAGGCTTGCCATGGCCCAGGCTCGATCCACGTGGAGAAGCGCGGGCTGGAAAAACCGCTTGCCCTGCGCACAAGCACGCCCGAGTCGGTATGCACGCGGTGCCACAACGAGAAACACTCAGACACTTTCCAGTACGAGGCCTATCTGCGCGACATCGTCGGCCCCGGCCATGGCGAGGACGCGCGCGACAAGCTGGGCGCGGGACCAACTGCCCGGGATCTGCGCCGGGCAGCCGCGAAGCGCGCCCGCATCTCCGCGGGGCAGCTGAGATAGTCTCCTTCACGACGGGAGGCAAACCGTTCGGTGCTCTAGCCGTCGAGTTTCTTCGGCGATGAGCCGGCGAGAATCTGGTCGAGCAGGTCACTCTCGATGTTGCCCCCGCTGATCAAGACGACCACCCGATGGCTTTGCACTGCCAGCTTGTCTTCCAGAAGGCCGGCCAGCGCAACCGCCGCCGAGGCCTCGCACACGATACCCAGAGACCGGTAAGCGTACACGATGGCCTGCCGCATCCCCACTTCACTGACCAGAGCGACCTCGGGGAAATAGTCCTTGGCCATGGCAAAGGTGCGCTCGCTGACTGCGCCTTCCAGGCCCTCGGCCAGGGTGGGGCCGCCTTCGTATCGGGTGTAGGCCCGACCCTCGTCCAGCGAGCGCTTCATGGCGCAGTTGGCTTCGGGTGAGACGCCCAACACGCGGATTCCGCGCGGCACCATTTCGACCCCCAACCCCGCCGCAAGGCCACCGCCGCCCACTGGGGTCACCACGGTGTCCACGTCGGGAAGCTGGGCCAGGATCTCGCGCGCCAACACTCCGCCATTTCCCGCGATGACCCAGTCGTCGTCGAAAGCAGAAGCGAAGCTAAGCGAGGGGTCTGCCACTACGCGCTGGCGCGCTTCGGCTTCGGCTTCGTCATAAGATTCACCGACGACTTCCAACTCCGCACCCAGCGCCAAAATACCGTCGCGCTTGCTTTGCGGGGTCTGGGCAGAGACCAGTACCTGGGCCTGCACGCCGAACGCGCGGGCCGCCAACGCTAAGCCCAGCCCGTGGTTGCCTGCCGAGGCGGCGATGACCCGCTTCTTTCCCGCCCGGCTCATCCCGGCGACGAACGCCGCAGCCCCACGCAGCTTGAACGAGCCGGTGCGCTGCAGTGACTCAAGCTTGAGCCACACATCCGCGCCGGCGCGGCGGCCCAGCGCGGGAGACGGGATGAGCGGCGTCACGCGCACCAACCTGCGCACTCGTTCGGCGATGCTGCCGCCGGTGACCTCGGTCCAGATATCTGGGTCGAACAGGCGCATGAAGTCGCTGCACGCTACCAGCGCGACCCGCAAAACGCCATGTGTCTGCGTGCCTTCTTGAGGCGAGGGCGGTACACCTAGATGGATGGTTGACTTCGACATTGCACAGCTGGTGCGCTCGGGCCAGGTAGAAGAGAGCCGGGCCGACCGGGTGCAATGGCTGTGGAATGAGATCCGCCGCCTCAAGCGCGACAAACACGCCTTCGTGCCCGCCCACAACTATCAGGTGCCCGAGGTGCAGGTCATCGCCGACACTGTCGGCGATTCCTTCGAACTGGCGGTGCGCGCCCGCGACGTGAAGGCGCGCCTGGTGGTCTTCTGCGGCGTCCGTTTCATGGCGGAGGGGTGTTACACCCTGGTCCCGGAGGTGCCAGTCTACCTGCCCAACCAGCAAGCGCTCTGCTCGCTGGCGGAAATGGATGCAGACGATCTCGAGGAGCGGCAGGAGTTCCTGCGCTCGCTCGGACGCAAGTTCGCCACCATGACCTACGTGAACACCTACGCCAGCGTGAAGGCTCTATCCGACGTGTGTTGCACTAGTTCCAACGCGGTGAAGATCGCTGACCGATTGGGCGTGCCGGACCTGCTTTTCGTGCCCGACCAGAACCTCGCCTACCAGGTGGCGCTGCAGACCCGGCGCATGTACCTGCCCCCACCTGAACCGCACCAGTTCCATCCACGCGAGTACCTTGCGCGCATCGAACCCCTGATTCGGGACGGTGAGCGCGCTGGAATGGCTGGCAACGTGTTCGCCTGGGAAGGCGCCTGTCACGTCCACCATCAGATGACCCTGGCCGACATCGCCCACATTCGCAAAGAGGATCCGGAGGCCGTGGTGATCGTGCATGGTGAGGTGAAGCCCGAACTACAGCAAGCTGCCGATGAGGTGATGTCGACCTCGCAGATGGCCAAATACGTGGAGAACCATCCCGAAAAAAGGCGCCTGGCCATCCTCACCGAGTGCGGCCTGGTGGTGCGGCTTGAGCTAGAGCATCCCGACAAGCAGTTCTACAAACCCTGCCGCCTGTGCGAGCACATGAAGGCCATCACCTTGGAGAGCGTCTACGAAACCCTGCGCGACGAGCCGGCCCAATGTCTGGTGACGGTTCCCGAGGCCGTGCGCCAGCGCGCCGCCGCCGCCATGCTGCGCATGATCGATCTCGGCGCATGAGTTAGCTGTTTCTCACAGAGACCGCAGAGGTCACGGAGGCGGAAGAGAGAAAGAAGGGCTGAATTCTGTCCAATCCCAACCCCTTTTTCCTCTTCCGCTCTCTGAGTCCTCCGTGCTCTCTGTGAGAAATAGATAGCTACGGGAACACCAGCACGTTGCGCGGGCCGTAGCTCGCCACCAGGCCGTCGATGTGGCGCCTGACCAGGTCGCGCCGGGCCACCACCGCCCGGATCTCGCTTGGGGTCAGAATCTGGTACTCGTCTGGGCTCGCC